>DATBXZ010000179.1:0-10167 GCA_036513995.1 Solirubrobacterales bacterium
CTCGCGGCCGATGCCGCGGCTGGCTCCGGTGACGGCGCCGGCGCGCCCGCCGAGGCCGAGGTCCACTAGAGGACCTCGAGCCGCTCGGCGACCGTCACCGTGGCTTCGCCGACGAGGACCTTGTGCACGGGGCATTTGGCGGCGATCTTGAGCAGGCGTCGACGCTGCTCCTCGCTCAGCTCGCGCGGCAGCTTCAGCGCTACCGCGTAGGCGGAAGGGACGGTGTCGTCGTAAGTGACGTCGACGTCGACCTCGATCGCGCCGACGTCCCAGCCCTTGCGGTCGGCGTACATCTCGACCGTGATCGCGGTGCAGCCGGCGAGGCTGGCGGCGAGCAGCTGGGTCGGCCGCGGGCCGGTGTCGGTGCCGCCCCGGTCGGCCGGCTCGTCGACGACGAGGACGTGGCCGCCTTCGAGCTCGACCTCGTGGGCGAGCCCGTCGAGGCGGCGGGCGAGGACCCTCACCCGTCAGCCCTTGCGGCGGCCCTCGAACAGGGCCGGGTCGTCGACGTCGGCCCAGCGGGCCATCGCGTAGGCGAGGTCGGAGGCGCGGTTGACGAAGTGGATCACGGTTTCCCCGTTCAACTCGCCGGCCGCCGCGAGGGCGGAGATGTGGCGCTCGGCCCGGCGGATCACGGTGCGGGCGACGTCGAGCTGGGCGGAGAGCCGGTTGCCGCCGGGGATGACGAACTGGGGCGGCAGCTCGACCTCGTCCATGTAGCGGTCGATCAGTCGCTCCAGCTCGGCGACCATCGCCTCGGTGACGCGGCTGACCCCGTCTTCGAGCCGCCCGGCCGCCTCCGGCGCGGTCGCCAGTTCGGCGCCGGCGACGAAGAGGTCGTCCTGGAGGCGGAGGATGTCGGCGGCCAGCTCGGCGTTCTCCGCGTCGCAGAGGGCGCGGGCGACGCCGAGCAGCGAGCAGGCCTCGTCGAGCGAGCCGTAGGCCTCGGTGCGGCCGTGGTGCTTGGGTACGCGGCCGCCGTACCAGAGCGAGGTGCTCCCGTCGTCGCCTTTCTTGGTGTAGATCTTGACCATGGCCCGATCCTACGCGCCGACGCTCAGCGGACCGGGTTGAAGGCGATCCCGGTCATCACCTTGGGGAAGAAGTAGGTCGACTTCGGTGGCATGTTCTCGTCGGTCGCGGCGACGGCGCGGACCTGATCGACCGGGACCGGGCGCAGGATGAAGGCGATGTCGAAGTCACCGCCGTCGACCATCGCCAGGGCGTCGGGAACGCTCTTGGCGTACTCGAGCCCGCGGCGCTCGTCGATGTCCTCGTCGCTCATCCCGGCCAGCCCCTTCAGGACCAGGGTCTCGAGGATCGCCGAGTCGAGGCGGCGGTAGGGCTCGGGCTTGCCGGCGAGGCTGCGGTCGAGCTCGGCGGTGTCCTTCAGCCGCAGCCGGTAGGCCTGCTTGTGGAAGTTGTCATAGAGGCCGAAGACGCCGACGCCGTTCTCCTCTGCCGGGTCGATCCCCTCGCGGCCGACCTCGTCGATCTCGAACAGCTCGCGCAGGCCGGCCCCGAGGCGGCGCTGGCGCTCGGGGTCGGTGGCGAACCCGGAGAGCAGACGGTGGGTGGGGTAGACGGTGAGGCCGGGGTCGTCGAGCCCGGTCAGCGCCATCAGGGTGTAATCGTGGAGGCCCTCGCCACCGACCTCGTCGCGGAAGGCACGGGCGGTCTCGTAGCGATGGTGGCCGTCGGCGATCAGCAGCTCGGCGCCGGCAAGGCGCTCGCTGACGGCGGCGTGGACGGCCGGATCGGTCACCCGCCAGACGCGATTGACGGTGCCTGCTTCGTCCGTAGCTTCGCCCCAGGGCTCGGTGGCCAGCGCCGGCTCGACCAGCGGCCAGGCGTCCTCACTGCTGAGCGAGAAGATCGGCGAGAGGTTGTAGCCGCTGGCGCGGGTCAGCTCGAGCCGGTCGAGCAGCGGACCCGGATGGGTGCGCTCGTGGGGCCGGATGCCGCCGCTCGCGTAGTCCTCCACCCTCACCCGGGCGAGGATCGCGTGGCGGCTGTGGCTGGAGCCGTCGGGGGCGGTGTAGTCCTGGGTCAGCGCCCAGATCGATGGCTCGGCGTCCTCGACCAACGCTCCCTCGGCGCGCCAGGCGTCGATCGTCTTCGCTGCCCTCTCGTAGGGGTCCTCGCTGGGATCGCTTGCCGGGTCGGCCGGATCGAATGGCTTCGGCAGGTCGATCGCGACCGCGTTGTATGGGGAGCGCTCCAGCAGTCGCCTGCGGCCGGCGGCGTCGATCACGTCGTAGGGCGGAGCGGCGACGGCGTCCAGCGAGCCGACCTTGCCGAGCTTGTAGCGCAGCGCCTTGAAGGGGCGTACGTCGGCCATGCCGAGTCACTCTAAACTGGCCGGGTCGGGGCGTGGCGCAGCCTGGTAGCGCGCGGCCTTTGGGTGGCCGAGGTCCCCGGTTCGAATCCGGGCGCCCCGACTCTCAGCGCGCGAGGACGCGTTTGATGCCTTCGCCTACCAGTTGGGCGCCGAGGTTGGATTGGGCACCGTCCTCGCGCTTGATCGAGAGGAACGCTTGTTGAGGCCCCAGCACGGCCGCCTGGAAGGCGATCGTGAAGGTCCGCGTCGCGCCGGGGGCCAGGCTGAAATGGACTTCTTCGAGATGACTGCCGAAGGTGAAGTAGGGAGAGCCGGCGATCGTGGCGACCCCCTTCAGCGGCGGACTGCCGGCCGGCCCGGTGTTCGTCAGCACGTACCGACGCTGGATCGTGTGCCCCACCGTCACCCGGGCGAACGGTGGATACGGCGGGGTCAGCGCGAAGTGGCCGCTCAGCGCCGGGACGCCGGCGACGGTGAAGACGCCGCCGTAGGCCCCTGTGGTCTGGCCGATGTCGTCTTCGGCGAACATTGCGACCGAGTAATGCTGCACGTAGGCGCCTTTGTTCGCGGGTGCGACGAAGGTGCCCACGAAGCGCGAGGAGCTGATCGGTTCGAGGGTCACTTCTTTTTCGATGCCACCGGGGAAGTTGACGATCGCAAAGACATTGCCGAGGCCGCGGTTGTCGCTCGCGCTGATTGCGATCTTCACCGGGCCACCTGTCGCCGGCAGCGCGGTCGGAGAGATCGAGGGATCCGTGACGTAGGGGGGTTCGTCGAACTGCACGCCGGCGACTTCGATGTCGCCCGCGTAGGTTTCGGCGAAGGCGCCGTTGGTGTCCTCGGCCGAGATGATGACCCCGTAGGAGACCGCCGATTCCTGGAAGTTGGCAGGTATCTGGGATTCGCTGCGGTATGCACGGGCGTTGGTGTTGATGTCTTCGACTGGGAGCATTTCGAAGCTCATGTAGATGCCTTCGGGACCGTAGATCGTCGCGTATACCTGCTGCACGCCGCAGTCGTCTTCGACCCTGACGGAGATTGCGCCGGTGCCTCCTTCGGCGGGGAGGATGGAGGGGGAGACTTTCGCTTCCTTGATCAGCGGCCCGGTGTCCTCGGTGCCTTCTTCTCCGCAGGCGGCGGCGGTGGCCGGCACGACCAGCAGCAGGGCGGCCATCAGTGCCAGAACCACGGTCCCGGCGCGATACCTACCCGGAAACGACCACACCCGTCGCGACATGTCTTCCCCCCAGATGGTTGACTCGCAGCTCTCGTGGCGAATATATGGGTAGGGGCCGGATACGAAACGCACCCCCTACCAATCTCCACCTGCCGAATCTGACAAATGCGTTGCGGACGTTTGTCCGGTAAGTCCGAAGGGGATAGTGTCGATAGTGGTTGGGATGATGAACGAGGGCGACAACATCGAGCGGCGCGTCGAACGCGCCGTCTTCGAAACCGACCGGCACACGATCGTGGGTGACGTGACCCTTCCCCCGGCCGGCTATCAGAGCCGTTTCTCGGACTCCCTGAACCGCGGCGACCTCGCCTTCGTGCCGCTGACGAACGTCGAAATGACCTCGCTGGTGGACGGCAAGGTCAGCGAGCGCCCCTTCATCGTCCTCTCCAAGCACCACATCCGTCTCTCCTATCCGATCACGCGCTAGCGCGGTCGGAAGCTTTCAGGCGCGGGAGCGCTGCGCCCGACCGCGGCTGGCGTAGGAGCCGAGGTCGATGAGGAAGGCGAGGATGACGATGAACCACTCGAAGCCGGAGACGCGGTTGGAGCTGCTCCACATAGCCGCGTAGGCCAGGGTCGTCCAGGGCAGCAGGAAGAAGCCGAGGAAGGGCACGAACCAGCTGTCGAAGGCGCGGCTGAGCAGGTCGCCGAACAGCCACAGCGCGAACAGCGCCAAGCGTGGCGAGATGAAGGCGAAGAGGACGAAAAAGCAGCCGATGGGAGCAAGCTACCCGCTCGCGGCGCCGGTGGCAATCGGCTACGGTCGCGAGCGATGAGCGAGAAGTGGACGGCGGCGGACATTCCCGACCAGGCAGGTCGCACCGCCGTGGTCACCGGGGCCAACAGTGGGCTTGGACTGGCTGCCGCGCGGGCGCTGGCCGGGGCGGGAGCGGAGGTCGTGCTGGCCTGTCGCGACACCGCCAAGGGGGAGGCCGCGGTCGAGTCGATCCGCGCGGAGCTGCCGGAGGCGTCGGTCGCGCTGGAGGCACTGGATCTCTCCAGCCTCGACTCGGTGCGTGCTTCTGCCGAGCGCTTTGGCGCCGACCACCCGGGCCCCGACCTGCTGATCAACAACGCCGGCGTGATGGCGCCACCGCGGCGGCAGACCGCCGACGGGTTCGAGCTGCAGCTCGGCACCAACCACCTCGGCCACTTCGCCCTCACCGGGCTGCTGCTCGGCGGGATGCAGGGGCGCGAGGACGCCCGGGTCGTCACCGTCAGCAGCACCGCCCACAAATTCGGTCGCATCAACTTCGACAACCTGCAGGGCGAGCAGCGCTACTTCCGCTGGAACGCCTACGGCCAGTCCAAGCTCGCCAACGTGCTCTTCGCCCGCGAGCTCGACAAGCGCCTGCGCGCCGCCGGCTCGACCGTCAAGAGCCTCGCCGCCCACCCCGGCTATGCGGCGACCAACCTGCAGTCGGCCGCACCGCCGCTGCTCGACCGTGCGGTGATGGCGGTGACCAACCACCTGTTCGGCCAGAGCCCGGAGATGGGCGCGCTGCCGGAGCTGTACGCGGCCACCCGCCCCAACCTCGACGGTGGCCTCTTCATCGGGCCGGACGGCTTCGAGGAGCAGCGCGGCCACCCGAGGGTCGTCAGTCCGGTCAAGGCGGGGCGCGACGAGGCGGTGGCGGCGCGGCTCTGGGGCGTCTCCGAAGAGCTGACCGGCGTCAGCTATGACTTCGCCGCGTAGGCCAGCCGCCGGTTCACCGGCTCGTTAGACCTCTGCCGTAGCCTGGATGGCAGGAGGAAACGACATGAACCGACTTGGAAAGCTGATGACGATGCTGAATCCCGAGAAGACCCGGATGCCTGCGCCCGAGGACGCGCTGCCCGGCCGCAGCGAGCCCGCCTTCGACGTTCCCGACACCCATGCCGTGCTCGGCACCCCGATCAAGCCGCCGTTCCCGGAGGGGATCGAGGTCGCCTACTTCGCGCTCGGCTGCTTCTGGGGTGCGGAGCGGCTGTTCTGGGGCCTGGACGGCGTCTACACGACGGCGGTCGGCTACCAGAACGGGACCACGCCGAACCCCACCTACGACGAGGTCTGCTCGGGCCGCACCGGCCACGCCGAGGCGGTCCTGGTCGCCTTCGACCCGAAGACGATCTCCTACGCCGACCTGCTCAAGGTCTTCTTCGAGGAGCATGACCCGACCCAGGGGATGCGCCAGGGCAACGACGTCGGTACCCAGTACCGCTCGGGGATCTATTACGCCGGCGACGCGCAGAAGGCGATGGCGGAGATGGCGAAGGAGGCCTACGACGCGGATCTGCGCGCCGCCGGCAAGGAGCCGATCACGACCGAGGTCGAGCCCGCAGGCCACTTCTACTACGCCGAGGAGTACCACCAGCAGTACCTGCACAAGGTGCCGAACGGGTACTGCGGCCTGGCCGGGACCGGCGTCACCTGCCGCATCCCGACGCCCGCGTCCTGACCGCGGCGGTACGCCGCGGGCGCGGCGAATAGCATCCCGCGCCCGTGGCACCCTCCTTCGGCTCCTACATAGGCGGCTGCCTCGCCGTGATCGGCATCGTCGCGGCGCTTGGCCTCGGCGGCTACTGGCTGCGGCGCTGGATCGCGCCCGAATTCTCCGGGGCGCTGGCGCGGCTCGCCGACGCCACGATCGCGGTCGGGCTGCTGGTGATCTCGCTGGAGATCCTCGGCACCCTCAGCCAGCTGCGATTGGGCTGGATCGTCCTCTTCTGCATCGCCGTCGGGCTCGGCGCGGCGGCGCTCGGCCGCCACAAGGCACCG
Organism: Solirubrobacterales bacterium; assembly: GCA_036513995.1. GTDB lineage: Bacteria > Actinomycetota > Thermoleophilia > Solirubrobacterales > 70-9 > VAYN01. Next base: position 6,337 of record DATBXZ010000179.1, read on the forward strand.
CGCGACGGCCAGGAGGTGACGGCGCCGAAAGTGGGGACGGCGGCGCTGCTGATCGCCCTGGGCGTCGCCTCCTTCACCGTCGCCGAGTGGACCTTCCCCTCGCAGCTCAGCCTCGACCAGGGGATGTTCGGCGGCGACACCACCTGGTACCACATGCCCTTCGCGGCGACGATCGCGCAGGAACACTCGACGATCCACCTCCACTTCACCGACCCGCTGCGGCTGGCGGCCTGGTTCTACCCGCAGAGCAGCGAGCTGATCCACGGCGCCGCCATCGTCATCTTCAAGAGCGACTGGCTCTCGCCGCTGATCAACCTCTTCTGGCTGGCGATCGCGCTGCTGGCGGCCTGGTGCGTCGGCCGCCCCTACAAGGTCGGCCCGGCGACGCTGGTCGCCGGCGCGATCGTGCTCGACGCTGGGGTGATGATCGAAACGCAGCCGGGGGAGGGGCGCAACGACATCATGGGACTGGCCTTCCTGATCGCCTTCGCGGCCTTCCTCATCAACGGTCACCAGCGGCGCGCGCCCACGGCCGGAGCGGTGCAGGACGCACCCGAGAGCGACGCGCCGCTGCTCGACAAGGGGCCGTTGGTGATGGCCGGGATCGCGGCGGGGCTGGCCGGCTCGGTCAAGTACACCTTCCTCATTCCCGTGGTCGCGATCACGCTCGGGGTCATCCTCTTCAGCGGCAGGGGACGGCGCTGGACCACCGCCTGGGTGATGGCCGTGCCGATGCTCGTGGTCGGCGGCTACTGGTACCTGCGAGCGGCGATCAAGACCGGCGGCAACCCCGTCCCGATCACCAAGTTCGGGCCACTCAACCTGCCGACGCCGAACCAGATGCCGCTCGACCCGCGGCCGCGCTTCGCCGTCGCCCATTACCTGACCGATCCGACCGTCTACCGCCGTTGGTTCTTCCCTCAGCTCGACAACGCCTTCGGACCGCTCTGGCCGCTGATCCTGATCATCGCCGTCGCCGCGGCGATCTTCATCGTCGTGCGCTCGCGCAACCGGATCCTGCGGGTGATCGCCGGCGCCGCCCTCGCCACCGCCTTCGTCTATCTCTTCACGCCGCTGACCGCGGCCGGCCAGGACGGCTCGCCGACGGGCTTCTTCACCAACACGCGCTACCTGGTGCCGGGCTTGGTGCTGGCGTTGACTCTGCTGCCGATCGCGCGGCCGCTGCGGGCACCCGACAAGCGCGCCTGGCAGACGCTGCTCTTCTTGACCGGGCTCTACACGATCACGGTGCTGACCACCCCGCGCTGGTACCCCGGCTACATCGTCGGCACGTTCTTCATCACCCTGGCTCTGGTCTGGGTGCCGGCCGGGCTGGGGCTGGGCAGGGTGCGTGGGCAGGTCAGCCGCGGGATCGTCGTCGCGGTCGGCGCCATTGTGCTGCTGCTGGCCGTGGTACTGGGCCGGGCGCAGCAGGTCCAGTACGCCGACCATCACTACACGAAGTCGACCCTGTTCCTCGGCGAAGGCGGCCCGCAGAAAGCCTACGATTTCGCCCGACTGCAGCAGAACAAGCGGATCGGGATCGCCGGCTCCAGCGAGATCATCTTCGGCCAGTACGGCTTCTACGGCGGCCATCTCAACAACAGCGTCGACTACATCGGCGTGCCCGGCCCTCACGGCACCTACCGCCTGGCCACGACCTGCCGCCAGTTCCGCCGCCGCATCAACGCTGGCGACTACGACTACCTGATCATCAGCAAGTTCACCCAGGACTCGCCCGAGGCCGAATACTGGTACCCGATCTACGCCTGGGTGAAATCGGATCCGGCCCTGAAGCTGGTGCTGGCCGAGCCGACGATCTTTCCCCAGGCCGACTACGTCTTCAGGGTCGACGGCAAGCTCGACCCGGCCGGATGCGCCGACCTCGGCGGCGAAGCGCAGGAAGCCGGTTAAGGCGCGGGAAGCCGGTTAGCTGGGACGGGCGGCCGCGAGCGCGTGCTCGCGGACCAGTTCGGCGGAGCGCTCCGGCTGCTCCCACCAGAACATGTGGCCGACGCCCTCGAGGGTCTCGAGGCGGGCGCCGGGGATGAGCGAGGCGACCAGCGGGCCGTTGGGGTAGCCGAGCACGCGGTCGACCGTGCCGTGGATCACGAGGGTCGGGACCGTCAGGTCGGGGAGCCGGGCGCTGGTGTCGTGGGCGGCGATCGCCTGCACCTGCAGGCCGATCGTCTCGCGCGGGGCCGGCAGCGCCGCGGCCATCGCGTCGAAGTCGGCGTAGCGGCTCTCGTCCGCGCGGAAGCCGGGGGAGAGGTTGAGCTCGTACATCGCCCGCAAGACCCGGTCCCGGTCGCCGGAGCCCATCGCTTCGACCAGTCCCTGGAAGTCGGCGGGGTCCATCAGCTGCGAGCCCTCACCGCCGCAGTAGGTGCAGCCGAGGGTCAGCGAGCGCAGCTTCCCCGGCTCGGCGAGCGCCAGCTCCTGGGCGATCATCCCGCCCATCGAGATGCCGAGTACGTGGGCGCTCTCGATCTCCAGGGCGTCGAGCAGTCCGGCGGTGTCGGCGGCCATCTCGGCGATCGAGAAGGCCGCCGTGACCGGCCGCGAGAGGCCCATGCCGCGGTTGTCGAAGGAGATCAGCTCGAAGTCGCGCTCGAGCAGCGAGGAGAACGGTCGCCCCCAGGCCAGGTGGTTGGCGCTCATCCCCTGGATCAGCAGCAGCGGCTCGCCGGACCCGCTGCGCTCGTAGTTCAGCTCGGTTGCGGCCAGCTCGACCTTCGGCATCTGGTGAAGGCTAGCCGGCGGGGGCGAACACGGTGAAGGAGACGGTGTTCGCGAGCACGGGAACGACCGGCGATGGTGCTTCCTGGAGTTCCTCGGTCTGCACCTCGAGACGGCCAGTGGGGCAGTCGGGGATTGCGCCACCGGCAAGCGGTTCGACGAAGAGGCCCTCGCCTTCCGATCCCGCCCGGTTGGGGGAGGCGATCGGGTGGCTGATATCGGTGCCGGCACTCGGGGTGAGGCAGTAGACCCCTTCTGACGCGCGTTCGACGGCGGTGAAGCCGGGGTGGGTGCCCTGGAACTGGACGGCGACGGGGCCGGGGAGCACCTGGACGGTCGCGAATGCGCCGGGGTTGCCGGGCACGCCCTGCGGCCCGCTGGGCCCGCGTTCGCCCTTGGCGCCGGTGGCCCCTTTTGCGCCCGTCGCGCCTTTGGCCCCCTTCGCTCCCTTCAGGGTCATCGTCGCGAGCGAGGTCAGCTTGGTCGCTTCGATGCTCGCTTTCCTGATCTTCGGGCCGGTGATGGCGCCGTTCTTGAGCTGCTTCGTGCCGACGCTCTTGGCCGGCAGCCGGCTCGCCGCGTAGGCGCCGCCGCCGAGGAGCATGAACAGGCACAGGGTCGAGATCACGTTGGCGTAGGTCAGCTTGCTGCGCAGGGCTCGCATCGATCCTCCAGTTCGGATTCCCAGACCGAGGCAGCATGACCGTGCGTGCTGCCGCCGTCAACGGCAAAATGGTTCACGACACGCGAGACTCCTACGGAAACCAGCCCCCGTAGCTCAGTGGACAGAGCACCGGCCTTCTAAGCCGATGGTCGTTGGTTCGAATCCAACCGGGGGCGTTAGCTTTGGTCCTGCCGGTCGTCGCTCAAAGGAGAGATGCTTGCCGCGCTTCGGCGATGTGTTCGAGAACAAGGTCACCGGCGAGCACGTCGTCGTGATCAGGGGCGACGAGGACGGGGGCGGCGAGCCTGCCCTCGGCCACCTGGTCGTGAAACCGGGCGGGGCGGTCGTCGGCGAGCACGTCCACCCTCGCTTCCAGGAGCGCTTCCAGGTGATCTCGGGGCGGCTTGGCGCGCGTGTGGACGGGGTCG
>DATBXZ010000180.1:0-5767 GCA_036513995.1 Solirubrobacterales bacterium
TGGGCTTGGGCGTGCGCCTTGGCTCGCAGCGGCGGTAGCCAGGCGACCAGGTTGCCCTTGGGGCCCAGCGCTTGCTTGGCCCAGTTGCGGAAGTCGAAGTCGTCGACGTGGTCGGCGATCCGGCCGTCGGCGGCGAAGCGGAAGGTGGCCTGGATGTCGTTGACGACGGGGCGGCCGGTGGAGAAGGTGTAACGGGCGATCCAGTGGGCCTTGCCGGTCTCCTCATTGGCCTCGTGCTCGTGCAGCTCGATCTCGAGGTCGGTGGCGCGGCCGGTCAGCATCCGCCACATGGAGCCGATTTCATCGCCCTCGAGGTCGCCGAAGGCGGGGTCGCGGAAGTGGGCGTCGGGCGCGTAGCAGGCGGTCATCGCGGCGCCGTTGCACTGGCCGAACGCCTCGTAGAAGCGCTCGATCGTCGCCTGGTTCGCCTCCGCCCCCATGGCCCCACCCTATCCGCTGTTCCCCCACCCCGCAGGCACGGAGACAGGGGTGCCGCTAGGGCAGCTCGCCGCGAATGACGTAGCGGAGCACGTCGACGACCTGGCCGGCCTCGCGCGCGGTCGCCTGGGCGGCGCGGTCGACCTCCTTCAGCGCGTGGTCCAGCTCGGGGTCGTGGACGGTGACGATCGGCTTGCCGAGGGCGGCGGCGAAGCCGGCGTCGAAGGCCGCGTTCCACTGCCGGTACTTGTCGCCGAAGCGGACGACGACGAGGTCGGCGGCGCGGATCAGCGTCTGGGTGCGGATCGCGTTGACGCCGGCGCCCTTGTGGTCGCGCCAGAAAGCCTCGCTCTCCTCCCCCAGGGTCCCCGTGCCGGCGTCGTCGGAGGCGGCATGGTCGGTGACCGGCGCCGAGAAGGACACGGGCAGGCCGGCCTCGCGCGTCCCGGCTTCGATCCGCTCGCGCCAGTCGCTGTGGATCTCCCCCGAGAGATAGACGCTCCAGGTGCGCTCGGCCATGACGGGATCCTAGATCAGCCCACGCGTCTGCTTTAACCCGTCCCATAGGCGGGTAAAAGCAGACGCGTGCGTCGGCGAGCTCGTTTACCGGCGCGTCGCGGTTGCTACGCTAGTTAACGTGAACGTAAGAAGTAGATTTGTGGGGCGCGCGGGGGTGGACGCCGACCACGAGCACTACAAGTGGTGGGCGCTCTCCTGCACCAGCCTGGGGATGCTCCTGGTGGCGACCAACTCGGGGACGCTGATCATCGCCCTGCCGGACCTCGAGCGGGCGCTCGGAACCAACCTGCTGGAACTGGTCTGGGTGATCCTCGCCTACATGATCTCCTCGACCGTGCTGGTCCTCACCGCCGGCCGGCTCTCCGACCTCTTCGGGCGCAAGACCGCCTTCGTCGCCGCCTTCCTGATCTTCGCCGTCGCCTCGCTCGGCGCCGGTTTCGCCGCCGACGGCACCCAGCTGATCCTCTGGCGCGTTCTGCAGGGGATCGGCGGCGCCTTCATCTTCGCCAACGGCCCGGCCCTGGTCACCGACGCCTTCCCGCGCGAGCAGCTCGGGCTGGCGATGGGGACCAACACGATGGTCGCTGCCGTCGGCCTGGTGCTCGGGCCGATCCTCGGCGGCGCCCTGGTCGCGATCTCCTGGCAGTGGGTCTTCTGGTTCAACGTGCCGCTGGCCCTGGCCGGCGCCCTCTGGGCGGCGCTGATCCTGCGCGAGCTGTCGGCTCGCGACCCGGTCCGCGGCCTCGACCTCGGCGGCACCGTCACCTTCGTCGTCGGCCTGACCGGGCTCGTCTACGGGATCTCGCGCGGGGGCATCTCCGGCTGGGACGACACGCTGGTGATCGGCGCCCTCGCCCTCGCCGCCGTTCTGCTGCCGCTCTTCGTGCTGATCGAGCATCGCGGCAAGGCGCCGATGCTCGACCTCTCGATCTTCGGCAACCGGCTCTTCGCGGCCGCCAGCGCCGCCACGTTCATCAGCGGCCTCTCGCGCTTTGCCCTGCTCTTCATCTTCGTCTTCTACTACCAGGGGGCCCAGGGCGACGACCCGATCGTCGCCGGCATCAAGCTGGCGCCGATGGCGATCGGGATGCTCGTCGCCTCCCCCCTGGCCGGGATCTGGGCCGACCGCCACGGCTCCCGCACCCTGGCGGCGCTGGGGATGCTGGTCACCGCCCTCGGCCTGGCGCTGATGACGACCCTGCAAGCCGACACCGCCTACTGGCAGGGAGGGCTCTGGCTGGCCCTGGTCGGGATCGGCTCGGGGATGTTCAACTCGCCCAACACGGCGGCGATGATGGGCACGGTGCCGACCGCGCGGCGCGGCGTCGCCGCCGGCGCGCGGACGATGCTGCAGAACACCGGCGCCGTGATCTCGATCGCCTTCGTGCTGGCGATCGTCACCGCGGCGGTGCCGAAACCGGTCCTCTTCAAGATCTTCTCCGGCCTCGCCGCGGGCCTGACCAGCGCCCAGCTCGACCCCTTCATCGCCAACATGCACACGGCGCTCTGGGTGCTGGCGGCGATCTCCGTCGTCGGCGCCGGCGTCTCGCTGCTGCGGCCGAGCGACGAGAGCGCGCCGGAGCGCGGCTCCCGCGGGCGGGTCGTCGAGGAGGCGATCCGCGAGGAGATCGAGGCGACGCCATGAGCGAGTCGCGCGAGCTGAGGATCGGCGAGGTCGCGAAGCTGGCCGGGACGACGCCGCGGACGATCCGCTACTACGAGGAGATCGGGCTGCTGCCGACGGCCGGCGGCCGCGAGCCCGGCGCCCACCGAACCTACGCCGGGGCCGACGTCGAGCGGCTCACCGACCTGCTGCGGCTGAAGGACCTGCTCGGCGTCTCGCTGGAGGAGCTGAAGGAGCTGGTCGAGGCCGAGGGGGCGCTGCTGGAGCTGGTGCAGCGGCGGCGCGAGGAGATCGCCAAGCTCGAGACCGAACTGACCGTCGCCTGATTAGGCGCCGGCCGGCTGCGGGGCGCCGGCGGTCTGCTCCTCGAAGTGCTTGCTCAGCATCGTCACCTGGCCCTGGTAGTTGGAGCCGAGGTCGGCACCGTAGAGGCGCTCGGCCGGAGCGGCCATGCGCTCGAGGCCGAGCTTGCAGACCGGCTGGCGGTGCTCGACCATGAAGGAGACGTCGCGGGCGCGCACCTCCAGCGCCGCGCGGCTGCCGTGGTTGGCGCCGCCGGGGTCGTAGCCGAAGCCGGGGTCGAAGAAGCCGGCGTAGTGGGTGCGAAGCTCGCCGGCGGTGGGGTCGTAGGCCATCATCTCGGCGGCGATCTGGGGCGGGATGCAGACGCCCTCGGCCGAGAGCAGCAGGTAGAAGATCTCCGGCTCCAGCACGACGCGGCCGCCGAGCTCGGGGAAGACCGGGTCCCAGTAGTCGCTCCAGCGGTAGGCGCGGATCTTCGAGAGGTCGACCGGGAGGCTGTTCTTCTTCGCCCGGTAGCCGACCGTGCGGTCGCCGGGGCCGGAGAGGTCGAGGCTGAGGAAGAGGCCGTCGGAGAGGGCCAGGTCCGAGCGCGGCACCGCCTCGGAGTCGACGTAGAGCAGCGGCGAGGAGTCCTGCAGGTCGAGGATGGCGCCGTCGTCGAGGCGGACGTCGCCGCGGGCGAGCCGCAGCTGGTTGAGCGAGAGCCCGGTCTTGACCTGGATCGCGAAGGAGCGCGGGACGATCTCCAGGTAGAGCCTGCCGCGATAGCCGGCGCGGATGTCGTCGAAGCGGTGGTGGCGGTCGGTGATGACGCGGGTGAAGACGTCGAGGCGGCCGGTCGAGCTCTTCGGGTTGGCCTTGGCCCGCACGTCGTCGGGCAGCGCCAGCTCCTCGATCAGCGGCACCAGGTAAGGACGGTCGCGCTCGAGCACGGCGCCGTCGCGCAGGTCGACCTTCTGGAAGGCGAGCCCCTCGGTCTTCTCCTCGACCGTGGAGTCGACGTCGGGCAGGAAGGAGCAGCGCAGCGCCCAGGCGAAGTCGCCGAGGCGAAGGTCGATGCTGGCCGGCTGGATCGCCTCGGGGCGGATCCGGTAGTCGCCGGAGCTGACCCACTCCGCCTCGATCGCCCGGTTCAGCTCCTGCGAGGGGAAGACGCCCGGGGTCGGCTCACTCATCCAGTGGAGATTATTCGCCTTGCCTCCACCGCGCCCAGGTAGGGCGTGAGCGCGAACTCGAGCACTTCGGGCAGCAGCCGATCCAGCCGCTCCGCCTCGCCGGCCAGCACCCGCCGGCCGAGCAGCGAGGCGATGCCGCCGACCACGGCCTCGCCGGTCGCCGCCGGCACCGCCTCGCCGTCGGGCGCCCGGGGAGCGCCCTGGCGCAGGCAGGGGACGAAGCTCTCGACCGCGTCCTGGTAGCGGTCATAGACCCCGCGACCGGCGCGCAGCCCCTCGACCAGGGCGAGGCTGGCCAGGGCCGGGTCGGCGGCGAGGAGGGTGAGCAGGGCCGCGATCCCGTCCCGCACGCGGGGCGTCCACGCGGCCTCCTCGCGGCCGACACAGGCGTCGAGGACCTCCCCGCGGATCTGCTCCACCGCCGCCTCGTAGGCGGCGAAGAAGCAATCGTCCTTGCTCTCGAAGTGCTTGTAGAAGTCGCTCTTGGAGACCGCGGCGCGTTCCCCGATCAGCGCGACGGTGGTCTTCTCGTAGCCGACTTCGTAGAGGGCCTCGGTCAACCCGGCGACCAGCCGCTGGCGCTGATTACGGGCGACGAACTCGGGAGAAAGGCCATGCCTTCCGCTGGGAAGTCTCTCCATTACTCACTGAAGTTTGCCACCGTACCGTCACTTTCGCCTCCCGGCCGCGGCCGCGCTGCGGTACGGGAAGAGCAGGAAGTCCTGCAGGTCCGTCATCAGGTCGAGCGCCCGCTCGGCGCCCTCGCGGCGGATCTGCCGGTGCAGGACCCAGGCCGCACCGCCGACCAGCGTCTCCTCGATCGTGTCCGGCAGGCCGGTCCCTCTGGGGGCGCCGCTGCGCAGCAGGTCGACGAACCGCTCGAGGGCTGCGTCGTAGCGGGCAGAGGCGACCGCCGTCGCCGATGTCGCCTCGATCAGACACATGCGTGCCGCCGCCGGGTTCTCGGCGACGTAGGCGAGGAAGGCGCGGAGGCCGGCGCCGACGCGGTCTTCCCATTCCTTGCCGGCGCCGGCGCAAGCCTCTTCGATCTCGTTCGAGGCCTCGGCGACGGCGCTGTCGAAAGCGGCCAGGAACACCTCTTCCTTGCCGTCGAAGTTGTCGTAGAGCGTTTTGCGAGCTACCCCGGCCCGCCGGACGATGTCGGCGACCTTGGTCGCCTCATAGCCCCGTTCCGCACTCAACTCCGCCATCGCATCCATGATGCGCCGCCGCTTGCGCACTGCGACGAACTCTTTTGGAAGCGCGGGCCGAGTCGGCTTCACCTGGGCTCCCCTGCGTGAGGGTGGGAGCATCGTCAGAACAATAGCCGCGCCAGCTTATGGCTGCACCTGCCTGGAAAAAGAGCTTTGTTCGTTAAAGAAAAGTACATCGTATTAATTCGTTTGGTACCGTGCCGAGACTTTCACAGTTCCTAAATGAAACACGGAGTTCTCCACTGCCATCCGAGCGTATTCAGCTGAGCCGGGAGAAGCTGGTGGCCGCGATCGGCGACCGCTGGGCCCCGGCCGAAATCGACGCCGCCATCGCCCTGCTCGACAGCAGCGGCAAGTTCCCCTGCGGAACTCGCAAGCTGCCCCCGGACCTGATCTGCGCCGTGCAGCGTGAGCGCCTGATCGCGGCGATGCTGCGGGCCGCCTCCGAGCTCGGCTACAGGGGCGTCAACGTACAGGCGGTGATCGAGCGGGCC
>DATBXZ010000181.1:0-3268 GCA_036513995.1 Solirubrobacterales bacterium
GGGCCGGCGATCGAGCGCTCGGCGGAGCGGGCGCTGCGGCGCCGCCGGGAGGCGCTGCGGCGGGTCGCGGTGACCCTGCGCGCCCACGACCCCGAGCGGACCCTGGAGCGCGGCTACGCCCTTGCCGAGACCGCCACCGGCGAGCCGGTCAGCTCGGCGGACGCCGCTGTCGCCGCCGCTGCGGTCAGACTGCGCTTCGCCGATGGACGCGTGAACGCAAGGATCGAGGGAGACGTTGAGCGAGAAGCCTGAGAGCTATGAGGTTGCGGTGGAACGGCTGGAGGAGATCATCGACCGGCTCGACTCCGGCCAGGCCGGCCTGCGCGAGACCCTCGACCTCTGCGGCGAGGGCCGTGAGCTGGTCACCTACTGCGCGGCTGAGCTGGAGGCCGTCGGCGAGGGGCTGAAGGAGCTCAAGCTCGACGAGCTGGCGGCGAAACTCGATTCTTCAGTTGAGTCCTGAGGCGGCCTCAGGAGGTCCTGAGCAGAGTCTCCCCAGGGCGGGGCAGCCCCGGCAGAGCGCCCAGTTGCGGTCCTCGACCGGCACCACGGGGAACTCGCCCCGTCCGATGCGGGCAATGGCGGCGGCGAGGTACGCGCGACCGGACTCCATCTCCGTTGAGCCGAGGACGGCGAGGGCCGGCTCCTCGGGGCGCTCGAGGAAGACGTAGGCGACCTCGACCTCGTCGACGCCCAGCGACTCGGCCACCGCCAGGGCGTAGATCGTGCGCTGGGTCTCGTAGCGGGCGGCGCGCTCCTCCAGGCTGGAGCCGTCGAGGCGGTCGATCTTGTAGTCGATCACCAGCGGCGGCTCTCCCTCGCGCTCGACCAGGAGGTCGATCGAGCCGCGCAGGACGGTGTCGCCGACGCCGAGCAGGATCGGCACCTCCGCCCGAGCCCGCGCCGCGCCGGTCGCGATCCGCTCGCGGAGGGCCGAGCCGAGCCAGCCGCGGACCGGCTCCAGCAGCGCTGTCGCGTCGGTCCGGTCGGAGTCCAGACCGGCGGCAACCGCGTGGCGCCGCGCCAGCTCCTCCGAGGGCTCGCTCCATCCATGCGCCTGGCTCCACTCGAGCAGGGCGTGGACGGCGGCGCCCTGGGCGCTGCGCTCCTCACGCTCCGACGGCGCCGTCGCTCCATCCCCGGAGGCCGAGAACGCACTCGTTCCCGGTAAGTGGGAAGAGATGCGTTCTGACCGCGGCAGGCCCAGCACCCGCTCCATGTAGAAGCGGTAGGGGCACTCCTCGTAGGCCGAGAGCGCGGTGTAGGAGAGGGGGCGGCTGGGGACGACCGGTGGCTTGCGCTCGACCAGGGGCGGTGGCCCTGCGCCGAGCGGGCGGTCGGCGGCTCCACCGCGCCGGGTCGCTCGCAGCTCCGCCGCACGCTCGGCAGAGGGGAGGTTGACGCGCACGGGGAGCTCCGAGGCACCGAATGTGGCATCCAGCCCCAGGCGCGGCTCGGGGGGCGGCACGGCGACGACGGAGTCGGCATCGCGCCCGACCCCGAGCGCCTCGACCAGGCGCTCGACGACGGGGGTGCTCGGCTTCGTCTCGCGGCCCGGCTCGGGCTTGACGACGCCACTGAGGATCAGCCGCTCGCGGGCGCGGGTGGCGGCGACGTGGAAGAGGCGCAGCCCCTCCTCGGCGTCGCGGGCCTTGGCCTCGTCGCAGAGCTCGGCGTAGTCGTAGAGGTTGATCGCGCCGCTGCCGAGCCGACGCAGCTGCATTCCCACCCGCGGCGGCTGCTCGCGCCCCAGGGCGAGGAGCGGCGGTCGCGCCCCGGCCAGCAGGCTGCGGGAGAGATCGGGAACCGCGACGACGTCGAACTCCAGCCCCTTGGCGTTGTGGACGGTCATGATCCGCACCCCGTCATGGCCCTCGGCGGCGGTCGCGGCCTGGGCCTCGGCATCGCTCTCGGCGCGGGCGGCGAGGAAGTCGAGCAGGCCGCGCAGGTCGCGCCCCTCGCGCGCCTCGAACTCGGCGGCGAGCCGCATCAGCTTGCGCACGTTGGCGAACCGCGCCTCGCCGGCCGGGCGCATCAGCACCGCCAGGTCGTAGCCGGTCTCGGTCGTCGCCGCCTCGGTCAGGGCGGCGAGCGAGAGCCGCGGGCCACGCTCCCGCAGGCTCGCGATCGTCGCCGCGAAGCCGCGCAGCAGCTCGGTCTCCGGCTCCGGGATCTGCGCCAGCCGCTCCGGCTCGAGCAGCTCCGCCTCGCCGGCTCCGGCCGCGCGCTCCAGGGCCGGCCAGACGTGGCGCCGCTTCCCGGCCGCGGCGCGCAGCAGCCAGAGCGTGTCCGGGGCGGCCCCGCAAGCGGGGGAGGCGAGGGCGCCGAAGAGCGCCTGGTCGTCGAGCGGGTTGGCGATCGTCGCCAGCAGCGCGCAGACGTCGGAGACCTGTTGCTGGGACCAGTAGCCGCGGCCGCCGACCACGTAGGGGCGCAGCCCGGCCCGCTCCAGCGAGTCCTCGTAGGCGTCGAGGTGGGTGAATGCGCGCAGCAGCACGACCATCTCGCCGCGGTCAACCCCTTCCTCGGCCAGCTCGCTCAGGCGCGCGGAGACGGCGCGTGCCTCGGCCAGGCAGTTGAGCGGGGTGCGGCCGTCGATCGCCGGCTCCAGCTCGATTTCCTCCTCGTCCCAGCCGTCGCGCGCGGTCAACAGCAGCTCGACCGGCGGCCCCTGCCCGGCAGCGGCGTCGTCCGGCGGTGGCGCCCCGACCCGCAGCGGCCGGTAGGCGCCGCCGAGCAGCGCGTTCCCGAACAGGTTGACCGCGCCGATCACCTCCGGCCGCGAGCGGAAGTTGCCGCTGAGGCGCATCAGCTCGGCGCCCGGGTCGGCGTCGATCTGCTCGCGGCGGCGGCGGAAGACTTCGAGGTCGGCGTGGCGGAAGGAGTAGATCGACTGCAACTCGTCGCCGACGACGACGAGTTGGGACTTCGGGCCCTGGAGCGCCTCGATCAGCCGCAGCTGCAGGCGGTTGGTGTCCTGGAACTCGTCGACCAGGAGGTGGGAGAAGCGACCGCGGTAGGCCTGGCCGATCTCGGCGCGCTCGAGCAGGCGGGCGGCGAGGATCTGCAGGTCCTCGAAGTCGATCCCGGCGCGGCGCGCCTTGGCGTCCTCGAAGGCATCGGTGTAGAGGCGGAGCAGCGCGGCGATGTGGCGGTAGGCGACGCCGCCGTCTCCGGCCTCGGCGGTGCGGGCGATCGCGGCGTCGAGGGCGTCGCGGAACGGGGCGAGGGCTTTCGCGGTGCCGCCGGGGCGGAGCGCCTCGAGCTC
>DATBXZ010000182.1:0-4832 GCA_036513995.1 Solirubrobacterales bacterium
GCACGCAAAGAAGCCTGAACCCTTCCGAGCGCTTCCCACCTGGCCAGCCGAAACCAACGGAGTTGACAACCCATGCCCGCCTAAAGAAACCAGCGGTACGCCAGATTGAGGTGGACCTCGTCGCAAAGGCGACGCTCGGACCGGATGCCCATGCAGTGGCCGACGATCAGCATGCGGATCATCAGCTCTGGATCGACCGAAGGGCGACCCATCTGGCTGTAAAACGGCTTCAGCGATTGGCGGAAGTCATCCAGATCGAGGTGGCGGTCAATGCCCCTAAGCATGTGGTCGGAAGGGACGTGGTCATCGAGGCAAAAATCGTAAAACAGGCGAGCTGCCGCCATCTGAACCCCCATCATCGCTACCTCTCCCGAATCAGACGAGGCAGCGAATCACGGCCCTCACTTCACATCAATCAATCGCTGACTTTTTCAACGATATCCGCAAATAGCGGACGTTCCTGCATCGCCCGGCGAACGGGACAAATCGACCCTCAGCGCCCCCTTCAGGTTTGCTTCGATGGACGGGCGGTACACGTCGGAATGCGGTCCTTCGCGGAACGCGACCGTTGCGACCGGTAGCGCCCGAAGACCGAACGCGACGCTTGCGCTACCGGGGAGCGCATCTTGTCTGCTAGTTTAGCTCAGACGCTCGGAGTATGGTGCGCTCGAAAAGGCTGCGGGCGCGCCTGCCTCTGATGCCGACACCTATCACTTACTTCGTCAACGGGCAGCCGCTGTTGGCGGCGGTCGGATAGGCGGTGTCGCCAGGCACCGTCGCGAGCAGATTGTAATAGTCCCAGTCGCGTTTGCTTTCCGACGGCTTCTTGACCTCAAACAGATAGAGGTCCGACACCATGCGCCCATTGGCCTGCACATGCCCGTGCGAAGTGAAGGCGTCATCGACCGGCAATTCCTTCAGCTTTTTGGCGACCGCGTCGGCGTCCTTGGTCCCGGCGGCTTTGACCGCCTTGAGATATTGCAGGGTCGCCGAATACATGCCGGCCTGGACCATGTTCGGCATCCGCCCGGTGCGCTTAAAGTAGCGCTCGCCGAATTCGCGGGTCCGGTCATTGAGGTTCCAATAGTAGCTCTCGGTCAGCACCAGACCCTGCGCGGCTTCGAGCCCAAGGCCGTGGACTTCCGCCACGGTCAGCAGCAGCGTTGCGAGCCGCTGGCCGCCGGCGACGATGCCGAATTCAGCCGCTTGCTTGATCGCATTGATGATGTCTTGGCCGCCGGTGGCGAGAGCGACAATCTTCGCCTTCGAGCTTTGCGCCTGCAAGAGGAAGGACGAGAAGTCGGGGGTGTTGAGCGGGAAGAGCACGCGGCCAAGCACCTTGCCGCCGCTGGACGTGATGATCTCGCTGGCGTCCTTCTCCTGCGCGTGACCGGCGGCGTAGTCCACGGTGATGAAGTACCAGGTGTCAGCGCCGGCCTTGACCAGCGCGCCCCCCGTCGAGACGGCGATCGCGTGGGTGTCATAGGCCCAGTGGAAGCCGTAGGGCGTGCAGGCCTGGCCGGTCAGCGCCGACGTCGACGAGGCCACGACGATATCGATCTTTTTCCTCTCGGCGGCGATTCCTTGCACCGCAAGCGCGACCGAGGACAAGGTGAGGTCGGTGATCACGTCGACGCCCTCGGCGTCGTACCAGCGGCGCGCGATGGCGGAAGCGAGATCAAGTTTGTTCTGGTGGTCGGCGCTGACCAGCTCGATCTTCTCGCCGAGCACGCTGCCGCCGAAATCCTCGATCGCCATCTTCGCAGCTTCGACCGACCACTTGCCGTCAAAATCAGCAAAGACCCCGGATTGATCGTTGAGGACGCCGATCTTGACACCCTGCGCTGAGGCCGGCGCGCTCGCAAGCATACCGCATGCGGCGATGGCGGCGGCCGCCAATTGGACTGTCCTCCCGTTGCAAATCATACTCCCCTCCTGGTGCGGCGACCAACTGCCCCGGTCAAATCAGCAGCGCGATCCTGTCCGGCTTAAAGCGCCCACTCCAAACAGCCCTTCCTAGGCAAGGTCTCCAATCAGCGCCTTCGCATCCTTCAGGTCGGCGGTTTTGAAGCCTTCGGTGAACCAGCCGTAGATCGGCGCCAGCAGGTCGCGGGCATTCCGCCGCTCGCCCCGATCGGCCCGGAGCCGGGCGAGATCGCAGGCAGCTCGAAGCTCGAAGAGGCGCGACGATTGGTGACGGGCGGCGGCCAGCGCGGCGTCGAGAGCGGCCTCGGCGAGCCGAACGTCGCCGGCGTCGCGAGCCAGGCAGGCGCGGGCGCGCAGCCGGTGCAGCTCCGCGGTGCAAAAGTGCTCGCCTGTCGCCTCGGCGCGGGCCAAACCTTCTTTGATCGCGGCTTGAGCCTCGTCCGGTCGACCGAGCCGAAGCCAGGCGTCGGCGAATAACATGAGGAAATAGGTGTGCCAGTAGACTGTGCCCATGGCCGCGCGCCGGTCGAGGAAATTTCGCATCTCCTCGGCGGCCCGGTGATCACGCTCATCGCGGACGGCGCGCCATGCGGCCAGGATACGCGCGTCGGGGTAGTATATTGCGAGCCCGTGCTCGTCGGCGAGCCGTGCGAGCAGGGTGGTGCGGCGATCGAGCTCCTCGAGTTCGCCGGCGAGCTGCAGAAACATCGAGCTCCCCCAACCGTAGGCGTGCGCGACCACCTGGGGTTGCCCGAGCGCCCGCGCGTGCGCGACGCCCTCCGTGTTACGGGCCAGCGCCCGCTCCGGATAGCCTAGAAGAAACAGAGCAGTGCTGCCGAGGGCGAGGGCGCATTCCCGGGCGTCGTGGCCGCCGAAGGTCAGCGCCTGCGTTCCATGCCGGCTGACCTTGTAGAGGGCGAGCCCGCAGTCCACGTGGTGACAAGTCGCCTCCAGTTCGCCGCGGAACAGACGCGACGACCACAGCGCATGGCGCGCCTGCACCTCATGATCGCCGTCGCCGTCCGCCTGGGCCTCCGCCAAGAGCGCGTCGCCCATCGCGACCGCGGAATCGAGTTCAGCGCGCACGTTGTAGACGCGCCAGAGGTTCCAGCGCGCGCGAAAGCGGCCCTTGCGGTCGCCGAGTGCTTGGGACAACTGATCCGAGCGCTCGTGCGCCGCCTGAGCTTCGGAAGAGGCGGGGCCGAGCGTATTGGTAAGAGCGACGCCGAGGACGCCGAGCAGCTCGAGCTCGAGGCGCTGTCGATCGGGCGATGACGGCATTCCCCGGAGGAGTCCGACGGCCCGGGAGAGCGAGTTCACCGCCTCGCGCATCGCCGACCGGCCGAGGGCTGCGCGACCAGCCCGCGCCCATGCATCCGCCGCGCGTGCGTCGAGCCCGGCTTCGGTCAGGTGATATGCGAGCAGCTCGGGTTGGGTTTCGACGACAGCCGGAAACCGGTCCTCGAACACCTGCGCGACGCGAGCGTGCAGCTGCTGGCGCCTGGACTTGAGCAACGACTGATAGGCGGCGTCCTTGACCAGGGCGTGCTTGAAACTGTAGGTCGCGTCGGGCGGGCTGCCGCGGCGAAACACGAGCTCGGAGCCGACCAGCTGATCGAGCCCGCTTTCCAACTGCTCCTGCGGCCGGTCGGCGACTGCGGCGATGAGCTCGTGGGAGAACTCGCGGCCGATCACGGCGCCGATTTGGGCGAGTTCCTTGACCGTGGCCAGCCGGTCGAGGCGCGCCATCAGCGAATCGTGCAGGTTCGCCGGGATCGCAAGCGGCGGCAGCGGGCCCGCAAGCTCGTAGTGATCGCCAGCATCGGTCATTAGGCCCGATTCGAGCATTGTCCTGGTCAGCTCCTCGAGGAACAAGGGCACGCCGTCGGTACGCTCGAGGATCTGATCCAGAATCTCGGCCGGCAGCGCCTTGCCGCCGGTGACCCGAAGGGCCATCGCAGCCCCCTGACGCCGGCCGAGGCGGTTGAGCGGCATCGCCGTCACGTGCGCCTGGCCCGACCATGGCGGGCTGAACTGCGGGCGGTGGGTGATCACTACAAGTATAGGCAGCGCGCGCGC
This sequence comes from Solirubrobacterales bacterium, assembly GCA_036513995.1. Lineage (GTDB taxonomy): Bacteria > Actinomycetota > Thermoleophilia > Solirubrobacterales > 70-9 > VAYN01. Next base: position 4,006 of record DATBXZ010000182.1, read on the forward strand.
CCGCTCGACCACCATGTCGAGCAGCTCCAGAGTCGAGGGATCGGCCCAGTGCAGGTCTTCATACAGCTGGAGCACGGGCCGCTGGCCGGCGAGCCCGACCAGCTGCTCGAGCAGGACCTCGAAGGTGCGCTGCTTCTGGCGCTGTGGGCTGAAGTTCAGGGCGGGATAGCGATCATCAGTCGGGATGCCCAGCAACGCCCCGACCAGCGGCGTCGCCTCGTCCAGCTGCTCGGCGCCCTGGGCGAGCAACGCCTCGAGCTTGGCGAGTCGGTCGCCGGGTTCGTCATGGGAGGCGAAGCCCGCCGCCCGCTCGAGCTGTGCGACGACCGGATGGAGCATACTGTTGGTGTGGTATGCCGAGCAGAGATGGTTGATTGCGATGTGCGGCTCGCCCGTCAGCTCTTCGCGAAGGGCGCGCAGCAGCCGTGACTTGCCGATGCCCGCTTCGCCCGCGATCAGGACCACCTGGCCGTCGCCGTCCTTGGCCCAGTTCCAGCGCTCCAGCAGCATGGCCAGCTCGTGCTGACGCCCGATCAGCGGCGTCACGCGATGTCCATGGAGGGCCTCGAAGCGGCCATCGGCGGAGCCTTCGCCCTGGACCACGAAGGCGGCGATCGGCTCTGAGAAGCCCTTGATCCGGGTCGGACCGAGATCGGTCAGCTCGAACAGACTGCCGACCAGCCGCCGAGTCGCCTGGCTGATGACGACGCTGCCGGGCGCGGCAAGCGCTTGCAGCCGGGCGGCAAGGTTCGGCGTCTCGCCGACCACGGCGCGCTCCTGCGCCTCGCCCTCGCCGACCGACTCGCCAACCACCACGAGCCCTGTCG
>DATBXZ010000183.1:0-8143 GCA_036513995.1 Solirubrobacterales bacterium
TCGCGCCCGCGAGGCGCTCCGCCTCTACTGGGAGAACGAGCGCTTCGCCGAGGGCGAACCGGTCTGGCTGGAGAAGAAGTTCGACTTCAAGGTCGGCGAGCACCATGTGCGCGGCCGCGTCGACCGTGTCGACCGCCTCCCCGACGGGAGTTACGAGCTGATCGACTACAAGACCGGCGAGCGGCGCACCGAAGCCGAGTTGGAGAACGACCTGCAGCTGGCCCTCTACCGCCTCGCCGCCCGCGAGGCCTGGGAGGTCGAGGCCAGCACCGGCAGCTACTACTACGTGCTCGACGCCGACAAGGTGCCGGCGCCGACCAGGCCCGACGACGCCGAGCGGGTCGAGCGCACGGTGCTCCAGGTCGGCGAGGGGATCCTCGGCCAGGACTTCGAGCCGCGCCCCTCCCCCACCGTCTGCAGCTGGTGCGACTACCGGCTGATCTGCCCCGCGGCCGAGTCCTAGAGAGCGCGGCCTAGCGGCCGTCGCCGCGCTGGCGCAGGAAGCGCTGGAACTCGCGGGCGATGGTGTCGGCCGAGGGCAGCTCCTCGCCCTCCTCGGTCAGCAGGTCGACCTGTTCGGCCTCGATCCGCGAGACCAGCTCCTCGATCTCCGGGTTGGCGGCGATCGCGCGGCCGATCTGCTCCTCGTAGTCGCTCGTTTCCTCCTCCAGCTCGGAGGCCTCGACGGCGATCCCGGTCAGTCCCTCGAGCCGGCGCAGCAGCGCCAGCGCCGCCTTCGGATTGGGGACGGCGGCGACGTAGTGGGGAACCGCCGCCCAGAGCGAGGCGGAGTTGATCCCGGCCTGGCGGCAGAGGTCGTGGACGATGCCGACGATGCCGGTTGGGCCTTCATAGCTGGAGCGCTCGAGTTCGAGCTCGTCGACCAGCTCCTGGTCTGAGGCGAGGCCGGTGATCGGCACCGGCAGGGTGTGGGAGACCTCGGCGATCAGTGCCCCGAGGGTGATCACCAGCTCGACCCCGAGCGCGTCGGCGGCGGTCGCGATCGTCTCCGAGAAGGTGCGCCAGCGCAGGTTCGGCTCGGTGCCGTCGAGCAGGACCAGGTCGCGGTCGGCGGTCGGCACGCGGACGGCGATCAGGTTGTTCTCGGGCCAGTCGATCCGGCGCGTCTCGCCGTCGACCATGCTGATCGTCGGGCGGGTCGACTGGAAGTCGAAGTAGTCCTCGGGGTCGACCTCGGCGATCAGCTCCGAGTCGAACGAGGCGGCGACGGCACCGAGCGCGGTCGAGGCGGCCGCGGCGGCGTCGTTCCAACCCCGAAAGGCACAGACCAGGACGGGGGATCGCAGATGCGGCAGGTCGCCTTGCCAGGTGAGCGAATCCACGCTCTGAGCGTAGACGATGGGCCGCGCCGCCCCTCAGGGAACCGAGCGGGCGCGGCGGATCAGCTGTGCGGCCACGAACAGGGCGAGGGCGGCGAAGGAGAGCTGCAGGGTGCGCTGCGAAATGTTGTTGGCGAGGGCGACGCCGATCAGGACGCCGACCGGAGAGAGGGCGCCGATTATCAGCGCCTGGCGGATGCGGACGTTGCCGTAGCCGTTCTGGCGGTAGGCGCCGACCAGGGCGACGATGACGATCATCAGCAACGAGGTCGACTCTCCCTCGACCTGGGTGAGGCCGAGGAAGATCGTCAGCGCCGGCACGAAGAGGACGCCGCCGCCGACGCCGACCAGGCCACCGGCGAGACCGCCGGCGACGGCGACCAGGATCGCGAGCAGCTCGTTCATTTGAGAATCAGCTCGATCGCGATCGCGATCAGCAGGATCGCGAAGAGGTAGGAGACGGCGCGCTGGGGAATCCGCTGCTGGATCGCCGTCCCCATCACCACTCCGACCACGGCCGGGATCGCCAGCAGCAGCCCGGTCGCGACGTGGACGTTGCCGTAGATGCCGCCCTGAGCAATCGTCCCGAGCAGGCCGATGAGGACGATCGCGGCAAGGCTGGTGCCGGTGGCGAGGCGCTCGCCGTAGCCGAACCAGAAGATCAGCAGGGGCACGATCACGGTCCCGCCGCCGACCCCGAAGAGACCGCTGAAGATGCCGGCGAGGGTGCCGATCGCCGCCAGCCGCAGGGTCTCGTGCGAGGGCATCGACCCGGACGTAGGCGGCATCCGGCGATACTAGATGCCGTGCCTCGCGAATCGCAGACGGGGGAAGGGGCTTGGGCCGAGCTGCTGGAGCCGCTGCGCGCCGACCCCCCGCGGGCGGCGATCCTCACCGACGTCGACGGCACCCTGGCGCCGATCGTGGCGCGAGCCGACGAGGCGGCGGTGCCGGCGGCGGCACGCGAGGCGCTGGCGCGGCTGAGCAAGCGCTTCGGCCTGGTCGGCTGCGTCTCCGGCCGGCGGGCCGAGGAGGCGCGGCGCCTGGTGGGGCTGGACGAGATCGCCTATGCCGGCAACCACGGCTTGGAGCTGCTGCTGCCCGGGGAGGAGTCGCCACGGCTCGATCCCTCGCTGGCCGGGCGCGAGACCAAGGCCGCCGACTTCCTCGCCGGGGTCGACGCCGAGACACTGCGGGCGGCGGGGCTGCGGGGGGAGGACAAGGGACCGATCCAGGCGCTGCACTGGCGCGGCGCCGCGGACGAGGCCGGCGCCGAGAGCCGCGCCCACGAGATCGCCGTCGAGGCCGGGCGGGCGGGCCTCGAACCGCGCTGGGGGCGCAAGGTGCTGGAGCTGCGCCCGGTCGGCGGCGGTGGCAAGGACGCCGCGGTCGCCTCGCTGCTCGTCGACGACCGGCTCAGCGGCGCCGTCTACGCCGGCGACGACCGCACCGACCTCGACGCCTTCCGCCGCCTGCGCGAGCTGGGCGAGTCGGGTGAGCTGAGAACCGCGATCGGCGTCGGCGTCGTCTCCCCCGAGGCGCCGCCGGAGCTGCCCGAAGAGGCCGACCTGATCGTCGACGGGCCCGATGGCTGGCTGGCGATCCTCGAGTGGCTGGCGGAGTAACGGGTGCCCTACACCGACCTGTTGCGCATCACCGTCTTCCTCACCGGCGCCGAGGCGACCGCGCTGGGGACGATCACCGCGATCGGCGCCAACCGCGACGGCGACACGACCGCGGTCCTGGTCGCCGTCGTCTGGTGGCTGGCCTCGCTGGCGATCGGCATCTACCTCGGCCGGCCCGCTCGCGCCGCCGACGACGTCCGCGACGCCCTCTCCCGCGCCCGCACCGCCACCTCGCTGCCGCAGGAGTCGCCGGCCCGGATCGCGGCCGGACGGCTCTGGCCGATCGTGGTGACGGCGATCGTCGCCGGCGGGCTCGGGCTCTTCTTCCCCGGCGTCGCCGTGATCGGCGCCGGCTACGCGCTGATCGTCTCGCTCGCCTGGCACACCCGCGAGGCCGCCGTGCTCGGGGTCGAGCATCGCGACGGCGTCAAGTTCTACGTCGTCCCCAACTCCGCCCTGCGGCCGGTCGAGCTGGTGCGCACGCCGGGGCTGCGCAGCGATCGCCTCAGCCGCGCCTAGATTCGAGCGAGCTGCTTGAACTCGCGCCAGCCGCGGGTGTTGGCGACGTCCGCCTTGGTCAGCCAGGCGCGGCGGGCGGTGGCGACGCCGTAGGCCATGTTGTCGAGCGTGTCGACGCCGTGGGCGTCGGTGTTGACGAGGATCTTGACGCCGGCGTCGACCGCGAGGCGGGCGTGGCGGTCGGAGAGGTCGCGGCGGTTCGGGTTGGCGTTGATCTCGATCATCGTGCCGGTGCGGGCCGCGGCCGCGGCGACGGCCTCGACGTCGATCCCGTAGGGCTCGCGGCGGCCGATCAGGCGGCCGGTGAGGTGGCCGATGCAGTTGACCTGGGGGTTTTCGATCGCCGCGATGACCCGCGCGGTCATCTCCTCGGCGGAGATCGAGAAGGAGGTGTGGACGCTGGCGACGACCCAGTCCAGCGCCTCGACCAGATCGTCGGGGTAGTCGAGGTCGCCGTCGAGGCCGATGTTGACCTCCGAGCCGGCGAGCAGGCGGAAGCCGCGTTTGCCCTTGTTCCAGGCGCGGATCTCCTCGATCCGCTGCCAGAGCCGCTCCGGGGTGACGTGGTCGCCGAAGCCATGGCTGGCGGAGTGGTCGGTGATCGCCATGTAGGCGTAGCCGCGCTCGCGCCCGGCCGCGGCCATCTCCTCGAGCGTGTTGCGCCCGTCGGAGAGGGTGGTGTGGGAGTGGAGGTCGCCCTTGATGTCGGCGAGGGAGATCAGGTCCGGCAGCTTCCCCTCGCGCGCCGCCTTCAGCTCGCCCCGGCCCTCGCGCAGCTCCGGCTCTATATATGCGTAGCCGAGCCGCTCGTAAACGCCGGCCTCGCTCTCGCAGAGGTCGACCACCCCGCTCTCGGTCTCGGTGATGCCGTGCTCGGAGACGGAGAGGCCACGGGCCACCGCCTCTTCGCGCAACTGCACGTTGTGGGCCTTGGAGCCGGTGAAGTGCTGCAGCAGGTTGCCGAAGGCGGCCGGGGCGACGATCCGCAGGTCGACCGAGACGCCGTTGTGGGTCTGGGCGCGGACGCCGTTGGGGCCGGGGGTGCCGGCGGCGGCGATCAGCGGGTGGGCGGCAAGGTGCTCGGAGAGCGCGGCCGGCTCCTCGGCGGTGGCGATGATGTCGATGTCCTTGCAGGTCTCGGCCCAGCGCCGAGCCGAGCCGGCGACCTCGACCCGGTTGGCGGCCGGGTGCTCGCGCAGGGCCGCGGCCAGCTCCTCGGCGATCGGGCGCACCTTGGAGAGCAGCAGGCGGCCGGGGCCCTCGCCGGGCTCGCCGAGCCGCTCCAGCGCCGCCAGCACGTTTTCCTCGGCCTTCGGCCCGAGGCCCTTGACCTCGCGGATCCGTTCGGCCTCGGCCGCCGCCTTCAGCTCCTCCATCGAGGCGATGCCGAGCTCGTCGTAGAGCAACCGCGCGGTTTTCGCGCCCAGCCCCGGCACCCGCGTCACCTCGATCAGCGTCGGCGGAAACTTCGCCTTCAGCTTCGCCGTGGCGGGGATCTCGCCGGTCGCCAGCAGGGCGTCGATCTTTTCCGCCAGCGTCTTGCCGACGCCGGGAAGCTCGGTGGCGCGGCCCGCGGCGGCGAGCTCGGCGACCGAGACCGGGCTCTCGCGGATCGCGGTCGCCGCGTTGCCGTAAGCCAGCACCCGGTATTTGACCGCGCCGTCGAGCTCATAGAGGACTCCCAGCTCCTCCAGCGCGGCGGCGATCTCGGCGTTGGTCACAGGCTCCAAGTTATCCCCTCGCCGCGGCCGATCTTTACTCGGCCTTAGAGCCGCCGAATAGCATCGGGTGCGATGCCCGAGCCCAACCCCGCACCAGCCTGGCTGGTCCTCCCCACCTATAACGAGGCCGAGAACGTCGAGGCCTTCGTCGCCGCGGCGCGGGCGAAGCTGCCAGCCTCGGCGCAGGTGCTGATCGTCGACGACGGCTCCCCCGACGGCACCGGCAAGGTCGCCGAGCGCCTGGCCGAGCGGCACGACAACGTCAGCGTCCTGCACCGGCAGGTCAAGGAAGGGCTCGGCCCCGCCTACATCGCCGGCTTCCGCCGCGCCCTCGCCGCCGGCGCCGGGCTGGTGCTGGAGATGGACTCCGACTTCTCCCACGACCCGGCCTACCTGCCACGGCTGCTGGAGGCGGCGCGGCGGGCCGATGTCGTGCTCGGCTCGCGCTACGTGGCCGGCGGCGGCGTCAGCGACTGGGGACCGCTGCGCAAGGCGATCAGCCGCGGCGGCAGCGCCTACGCGAAGCTGATCCTCGGCGTCGACGTCCAGGACATGACCGGCGGCTTCAAGTGCTTTCGCCGCGAGGTGCTGGAGACGATCGACCTCGACTCGATCCAGGCCCGCGGCTACGCCTTCCAGGTCGAGATGACCTACCGGGCGATTCGCGGCGGCTTCAAGGTGGTCGAGGTGCCGATCGTCTTCCGCGACCGCCGGGTCGGGGCCTCGAAGATGGACCGCGGGATCGTCGCCGAGGCGCTCTGGCGGGTGCCGATGCTGCGCTTCGGGCCACACCACGTGACCAAGCCCCAAACGGCCTCGGAGGAGCCGGCGAGCCAATTCGGGTCGGGACGCTGAGGCGCTATACTTTCTGAAGTATTGAGTTTAGAACCTCGAATCCGGGAGACGGATATCCAGTGACTGGGAAACTGACCGACGTAACCGACGCCAACTTCAAAGCTGACGTCCTCGATGCCGAGGGACCGGTGCTTGTCGACTTCTGGGCTCCCTGGTGCGGCCCGTGCCGCGTCGTCCATCCGGTCCTCGAGGAGATCGACGGCGAGCGCGACGACCTCAAGATCGTCAGCATCAACGTCGACGAGAACCAGCAGACCGCGGCCCAGTACGAGGTGCTCTCGATCCCGACGATGATCCTCTTCAAGGACGGCGCGATCGCCAAGAAAGTCGTCGGGGCGATGCCGAAGCGGCGCCTCGAGGCCGAGCTGGAGCCGGCGCTCGCCTAGCGGCGGCGCCACTCCCTCTCAACATGCCGTTCGTAGAGGTCCACTGGTTCGAGGGACGCTCCGACGAGCAGAAAGCGGAGATCGCCAAGCGGATCGAAGCGGCGCTGATCGACGTCGCCGGCGTCGCCCCGGATCACTGCTGGGTGAAGTTCTCCGACTCGGCCAAGACCGACTTCATCATCGGCAAGCCGGCGAACTAGCGCCGCTAGTTGCAGGTGAGGTCGATCCTCAGGTCGCGGCCGTCGATCTGTGCAGCGACACCGTCGCCCGCGTCGTACGCGACGCTGGTCGCGAGAACCTCGCCGGTCAGGTAGGACTGGTGGGCGCGGGCCGCTGCAAGTAGCTCCTCGTCGCCGCCGAGCGAGAGGGCGATGCGGTCGGTGATCTCCAGACCCGCGTCTTTGCGGGCGATCTGGATGGCATGGACGATCTCGCGGGCGAGGCCCTCCTGGCGTAGCTCGCCGTCGAGCTCGAGCTGGAGGGCGACCGCGTGGCCGGCCTCGGCCTCGACCTCGTAGCCGTCGAGCGGTTGCAGGGCGAGGGTGACCTCGTCGGCGCCGAGGGTGTGGTCGGCGCCGTCGACGCTGATCCCGATCTCGCCGCCGCCGGCCAGGACCGCGGCGACGTGGGCGGCGTCGAGCGCCTCGACGGCGGCGGCGACCTGCGGCATCCGCTTGCCGAAGCGAGGACCGAGAGCGCGGTAGTTGGGCTTGGCCGTGTAGCTGACCAGCTCGCCCTCGTCGGTGACGAAGTCGAGCTCCTTGACGTTGAGCTCGGCGGTGACCAGGCCGGCGCGGGCTTCGATCGCCTCGCGCTCGGCGTCGTTGGCGACGATCACGGCGCGGCGCAGCGGCTGGCGCACCTTCGCCTTGGCCCGGCCGCGAGCGGCGTGACCCAGGCTCACCGTCAGCCGCACCGCCTCCATGCCGAGCTCGAGATCGGCGTCGGCCAGGCCGGGGTCGACCGCCGGGTAGTCGCGCAGGTGGACCGAGTCGAGGTGCTCGCCCGTCTCCCCCGCTACGCCGCCGGCGAGGTTGAGGTGGATCTCGTCGGCGAGGAAGGGAACGAAAGGCGCCAGCAGCGCCGCGGTCTCCAGCAGGCAGTGGCGCAGGGTCGCGAAGGCGGCGCGGTCGCCCTCCCAGAAGCGCCGGCGCGAGAGCCGCACATACCAGTTGGAGAGCTCCTCGACGTACTCGGCGATGGCGCGGCCGGCGGCGGTGCAGTCGAACTCGTCCATGCGCTCGCGCACGGTGGCGGTCGTCGCCTGCAAGCGTGAGAGCGCCCAGCGGTCGAGGTCGTTGGCCGGGCCGGGAGCGCCGTCGAAGTCCGACGGCCCGAGGTCCTCGGCGTTCGCGTAGAGGACCCAGAAGGAGTAGGTGTTCCAGAGGGTGAGCAGGAACTGGCGGACCGATTCGCCGACCGTCTCGACCGAGAAGCGGTAGCCGGCCCAGGGCTGCTGCGCGGTCAGGTAGTACCAGCGGAAGGCGTCGGCGCCGTGGGCGGAGAGCACCTCCCAGGGGTCGACGACGTTGCCACGGCTCTTCGACATCTTCTGTCCCTCGGGGTCGAGGATGAGGCCGAGGCAGACGCAGTTGCGGTAGCTCGACTCGCCGAACAGCAGCGTCGACTCGGCCAGCAGCGTGTAGAACCAGCCGCGGGTCTGGTCCTGGGCCTCGCAGATGTAGTCGGCGGGGAAG
>DATBXZ010000184.1:0-2401 GCA_036513995.1 Solirubrobacterales bacterium
TGGCCCTCGAGGGGGCGGCCACCTGACGCTTCGGTGTCGTATCGAGCTCACCCAACAACCAGGACGGCGGGTCGATCTGAACCGGCGCCACCTGGCCGGCGAAGTCGCGCAGGTAACAGCGCCCTGCCCGATAGCCGATCAGGCGCTGGATCGAAGCCTCGTCGTCCTCGTCGAGGCGCAGCAAGGCCAGCGCCTTGCGCGCCTCAACCTCGGTCTCCACGCCGAAGGCGAAGAACGCCCCGACCAGCGCCTCGAGCTCGGCAGCATCGCCCAGCATCTGGGTGGCGAGGATCGGGGTGATGTTCATCGAGCGGCCCATGCGGGCGATCCGCTCCAGCAAGGCCCGTCCCTGGGTATCGGTGGTCAGCGCCCAGGCCTCGTCCATCGCCAGCACCGAGTGGCGAGTCGTGTCGGAAGCGCAGAGACGAAGCGCGTAGGCGGCCAGCAAGCGCAGCACAGCGAGACTCGTGCGCTCCTCCTCCAGCAGCTCGCCGCGGGCGGTGCCCGCCAGCGGCAGGGTCAGGTTGCGGATCCGCAACGAAACGATCTGCGCGTCGCCGACCGCACCGATCTCCTCGCCACCGCTGCCGAGCCCGAGCTTGGCGAGGCCGCCACGGCCGTGGACCTCGATCGCCCGGGCGGCCTCCACGGCCTCGGCACTGGCCGACGCGTTCATCCGCACCAGCACCTCGCCGCAGCTGCGAGCGCCCGCGGCGGCGGCCTCGGAGATCGCCAGCCGCAACTGCGTCTGCCACTCGGGCTTGACCGGCGCCGGCAGGATCGAGACGAGGAAGTTGTAGGCGAGATCCTCGCGCGTCTCCTCGGAGCCGACCCGCATCGGGTCGAGCAAACCGCGATAGCGCTCCTCGCCGGAGAGCTCGATCGTCTCGATATGCCCGGCGACGCCGGGCAGCGCCTCGAGGCGATGATCGCCCTTGGGGTCGATGTCGACGATCGGCCCCGAGCCCTGCAAGAAGGCCTGCCAGACCGCCAGCTCGAGACAGATCGTCTTGCCCGAGCCGAGGCTGCCGGCGAGCAGGCAGGTCGGCGGCCGCGAGGTCTGGCAGGCCTCGGCGAGATCGAACTGGACCGGCTGGCGGGAGCCGGTCAGCGTGTAGCCGATGTAGGGGCCGATCCGCGAGCCGGCGTGGCTGATCGCGTGCGGCACCATCGCCCCAAGCTGATCGGGCAGCAGGTGCTCCTTGTACTCGGGCAGTGGAAAGACCGTGGCCGGCAGGGAAGCGAGGAAGAGCCGGTGCTGCTCACCGCCGGGGCGGTGCAGCTGCACCCGGCCGTATGACTCGCGCAGGCGTTGCACGCGCTCCTCCAGCTGCTCTTCGTCGCAGCCGGCGACCGAGAGCAGCAGAGCGGAGCGCAAAAGCGGCGGGCGGTCGCCGGCCCCCAGCACCGCCTCCAGCTCACGGGCGAGATGAGGGCGCTCGGCGCTCTCGACCGTCGGGCCGTGCTCGCCTTGGGATTCCTCACGGGCGATCTGGTCGGCGTCGATCTTGCGCTTGGCCACCTGGCGGCGCGCCTCGCGGTTGGCGACGAACTCGACCGCAAGGGTCGCGTCGACCCCGAAGCCGAGCTCGAGCGGGGTGAACATCAACTCCGCCGCCGGCCCCGGCACCAGCGCCTCCTCGGGCATCGCACCCAGGACCAGCTGCGCCTGATGGGCACGACCGCGCTCGGAATCGATCAACAGCGAGCGACGCTCGACGGTGACACGGCTCTCGTGCAGGCGCAGCAGGTCGTAGCCGTAGGGCTCGAAGCGCTCCTCGCCCTCGGCGTCCAGGAAGCTGAGCGCCTGGGGGGCAAAGCTGTCGTCCCCGTCGGGCTCGCCGAGGCCGCGAGTGTAGGCGCGGCGGATCAAGCCGGCGAGGCGACGCGGACCGATTCGCGAGCACTCCAGATAACCGAGCACCCGCTCGAAGACACCCTCCTCGGCCGCGCGCAAAGCCGCCAACTGCTCCCGACCGATCCCCCGCGCCTCCTCGAAGCCGGCGCGCTCGGCGAGGGTGCGCCAAAGCGCGGCGGCGCCGCCCAGCAAGCCCCCAAACGGGCCGCCGCCGACAGCGGAGTCGAGGCGGACGGCGAGGTAGATCTCCGGCCGCAAGGCGCCACGGCGCTCGAACTCCGAACGGTGTTCGGCGATGTGCTCTTCGAAGCGCCGGCGCTGGCCATGACGGGGGTCGAGGGTCGAGAGAGCACGGCGCTCGTAAGCGCCGGCATCGAAGGCGCGAGCGATGCGAAGGACTTGGAAGTCGGACTCGAGGGTGTAGGCGAGCGCCTCGAGGCGCTCGCCTACCTCGATCTTGCGCGAGTCCGACAGCCCCGGATAGCTCTGACCCTCGACCTCGTAAACCGCCCAGGCGTCGGCGGGCGTTCGCAGGACCAAGTT
>DATBXZ010000185.1:0-4226 GCA_036513995.1 Solirubrobacterales bacterium
GGCGGTGGTGTTCGTCGGCGGCTCGATCTACTCGAGCCTGCTGGTGCTCCGCGACGCGCCGGTGGGGCCGCCGGGGCACGGGGCCGAGCTGAAGGCGTTCCTGCCGATCGTCCACGGCAAGCCGGTGCTCTACGCGGGGCAGGACCGCTACGCCGCCTACGAGCTGCTGGGAGCGGACACGCACGTGCCGCTGGTCGAGTTCCCCGACAGCGAAGTCTCCGCCAACCCGGAGAAGCCGTTCGACACCGGCGACGCCTACAGCCCGATCGACTTCGACTCCTTCTCGCACGGGACGCTGGAACGCTTCGAATACGTGATCACCGGGCGGGCGGCCTGGAACAGCCAGGCGCCGGCCAACTTCAAGCGGGTCGCCGCCACCCCCTCCTACGTGCTCTGGAAGCGGACCGGGCCGACTCCGGAAAACCGCCACGTCCTGCTCGAGGGGACCGAGGCCGGGGCGCTGGCGGGCTGCGCGGCGCCGGAGATCCGCATCCTGCTCGCCAACCCCGGCCGCGCCTCGCTCTTCCCCGGCGCCGTGATCGGACCCAAAGCCGCCTGGGACGAAGGCAGCATCCTCGGCACCGGCGAGAGCACCGCCCAGGCACTGGAGCTGCCGGCGGGCAGCTGGAACCTCTCGATCCAGTACTTCTCCCCCTTCGACCTGACCCTGACCGCACCGGGCTTCCGGGAGCCGCTGGAGGCGGCGCTCGACGGCCAGCGGCCGAACACGATCAGCCTCGGCAACAACGGCCAGTTCTGGCCGGCGGGGCGCTACGAGAGCAAGGGCGGCAAGGTCGAGTTCACGCTCTCGACGGCGGGCGCCAGCACCCTGCAGAGCCTCAGCGGCTACACCGGCAAGGCCTACCTCGGCGAGCTCGTCGCGGTCCCGGCCAAGCCGCACCGGATCGTGCCGCTGAGCCAGGCCTGCAGCGGCTGGATCGACTGGTACGAAGCGCCCGAAGTGCCCTGAACGTCAGGCGGCCTTGGCGGCCATGCGCTCGGGGCTGACCCGGACGACGTCCCAGACGAGCCCCATCTTCTCGAGGCCGTCGATGACCAGGGCCGAGAGGTCGACCTGGAAGCGGCCGAGGCCATGGGTGGCGGAGGTCGGGAAGGCGTGGTGGTTGTTGTGCCAGGCCTCGCCGAGGGTCGGGATCGCGATCAGCGCCAGGTTGCGGGACTCGTCGCCGGTCTCGAAGTCGCGGTTGCCGTAGACGTGGCAGAGCGAGTTGATGCTGTAGGTGAAGTGGTGGAGGACGAAGACGCGGACGAGGCCGCCCCAGAGCAGACCGGTGACGGCGGCGAAGAGGGTGCCGCCGATCAGCCAGCCGAGGAAGAAGGGGAGCAGCAGACCGCCGATCGCCCAGTAGATGAAGGTGGCGTCGATCCGGCTGATGATCGGGTCCGCGAGCAGATCCGGTGCGAAGCGCTCCTTGTTGCCGCGCTGGGTGTGGATGAAGAGCCAGCCCATGTGCGCGTGGTAGAGGCCCTTGAGCGCGCCGCTCCAGCCGTGGCCGTGGTCGACGTGGGGGCTGTGCGGGTCGCCCTCGACGTCGGCGAAGGCGTGATGCTTGCGGTGGTCGGCGACCCAGGAGATGACCGGGCCCTCGATCGCCGCCGAGCCGAGGGCGGCCAGCAGGCCGTGCAGCCACGGCTTCGCTTTGAAGGCGCGATGGGTGAGGTGGCGGTGGAAGCCGACGGTGATCCCCAGCCCGGTGAAGACGTACATGCCGAGGAAGAGGAAGACGTCGCTCCAGTGCAGGGCCTTGCCCCAGACCTGCCAGGCGGCGAGGCCGATCGCGACGAAGGGGATCAGCGTGACCAGGCCGGTGATGATGCGGTCGCGCGTCTCGTTTTCGACGGGCTGGATGTCGGAGGGGAGTGGTCCGGCGGTGGAAGACACTGCCGGCGATCATACGGCGCCGAGATGAAGAGCGCCTGGGAATAGATCACCGATCGATGTCATATGACCGCCGTTGTAAGGTGCGGCCGGATGGCTTTCGCTGACACGGGACGACTACGTGGCGAGATCGAGGCTCGCATCCCCGAGCGGCCGTTTACGGTCGAGTTCTGGGATGGGACGCGCCTCCCCTCGACCGGCGGCGACGGGCCCACCTTCAGCGTCCGTTCCCCGCGCGCCGCCGCCCACGTGCTGCGAGCACCGGGCCAGCTCGGGCTCGGCCGCGCCTACGTCAGCGGCGAGATCGAGGTCGACGACATCGACGCCGTCATAGAGCTGCTCGACGGCTGGGAGCCGCCGTCGCTGGAGGGTGCCGACAAGCGGGCGCTGCTGCTGGGCGCCGTGCGCGCGGCCGGGCTGGCGAAGCCGCCGCCGCGGCCCCAGGCCGAGCTGCGCCCCAGCGGCCGCCGTCACAGCAAAGAACGCGACGCCCGTGCCGTGCGCCACCACTACGACGTCTCCAACGAGTTCTTCGAGCTCTTCCTCGGCCCGACGATGGTCTACAGCTGCGCGATCTTCTCGCGCGGGGCGAAGACGCTGGAGGAGGCGCAGGAGGAGAAGCTGGAGACGGTCGCCCGCAAGCTGGCGCTGAAGGAGGGCGACCGGGTGCTCGACGTCGGCTGCGGCTGGGGTGGCTTCCCGCTCTGGGCGGCGACGAAGCACGGGGCCAGCGTCGTCGGCATCACCCTCTCCCCTCCCCAGGCCGAGAAGGCGCGGCAGCGGGCGGAGGAGGCGGGGGTCGCCGACAAGGTCGAGATCCACGTCATGGACTACCGCGACCTCGCCGGCGAGCGCTTCGACGCGATCGCCAGCATCGGCATGGTCGAGCACGTCGGCGCCTCCCAGATCGACGTCTACGCGCGCACCCTGGCCGGGCTGCTGGAGCCGGGCGGGCGTCTGCTCAACCACGGCATCACCCGCCTGCGCCACACCGATGCCGAGGCGGGCGCCTTCTCGGAGCGCTTCGTCTTCCCCGATGCGGCGCCGCTGCACCTCTCGCGCAACCTGCTGGCCCTGGAACGGGCCGGCTTCGTCACCCACCACGTCGAGGACTTCGCCCCCGACTACGCGGAGACGTTGCGCCACTGGGCCCAGCGCCTCGACGACAACCTCGACGAGGCGATCCGCCTCGCCGGGCCGGAACGGGTACGGGTCTGGCGGCTCTACCTGCGGGCGGCGCGCAACGGCTTCGAGTCTGGCTTCACCTCGATCTACCAGGCCCGCTGCAGCCTCGGCTAGCCAGGCGGTGATCGAGCGGATCCTGCCCGGGGCGGTCGTCGCGGTCGAGGCGGGCGACGACGGGCGCCCGGTCGACCTCTTCCCGGCGGAGGAGGCGCTGATGGCGCGGGCGGTGGCGGCGCGCCGGCGCGAGTTCGCCACCGGGCGCGACTGCGCCCACCGGGCGCTGGAGCGCCTCGGGGCGGCCGCCGTGCCGGTCCTGGCCGGCAACCGGGGAGAGCCGGTCTGGCCCGCGGGCGTGGTCGGCAGCATCACCCACTGCCGCGGCTACCGCGGTTGCGCGGTCGCCGCGGCGACGGAGATGGCGACGATCGGAATCGACGCCGAGCCGCACGAGCCGCTGCCGGAGGGCCTGGTCGAGAGGGTCGCCGGGGAAGAGGAGAAGAGCGGGCTGGCGCAGCTGGCGAGGGCGGACCCGGCGATTGCCTGGGACCGGCTCCTGTTCAGCGCCAAGGAGGCCCTCTACAAGGCCTGGTACCCGCTGGCCGAACGTTGGCTCGGCTTCGAGGACGCGGTGCTGACGATCGACCCGGAGCAGCGGACCTTCGCGGCGCGGCTGCTGGTGCCGGGAGCGCTCGTAGCGGGGGCGGAGCTGCGCGACTTCGAGGGCCGCTGGCTGGTCGAGGACGGGCTGGTCCTGACCGCGACGACCGTCACGCCGGGAAGTGGGCGGTGACGTCGGCCAGCGCCCAGTCGGCGCCGGCCTCGCGCAGCTGCTCGACCGTGTAGCTGCCGGTGGCGACGCCGACGACGCGGATGCCGGCGCCGTGGCCGGCCTTGACGTCGCGCGGGGTGTCGCCGACCGCGATCGCGGCGGCGGGGTCGAGCGGGGAGCCGGCGACGGTGCCGCCGCGCTCGAGCGCCCTCCTGGTCAGCTCGGTGCGGTCGGAGGAGTCGGAGCCGTAGCCACCGAAGGCGAAGAAGCGGTTGAGGTCGGCGCGGGCGAGCTTGATCTGGGCGGCGGCCTCGATGTTGCCGGTGACGAGGCCGAGCAGGACGCCGCGAGCGGCCAGCTCCGGCAGCAGCG
>DATBXZ010000186.1:0-5325 GCA_036513995.1 Solirubrobacterales bacterium
GGTAGGCCCCGCGAACGCGCAGACGCCGTCGTGGCTTCGCCGTCACCGGCGGGGAGCGATCTTCGCGGTCCTGGCGCTGGTCATCGCCCTCGCCGCCGGCGCCGCCGTCAGCTGGCACTTCTCCTCCGCGGTGCTGGTCCCCGACCGCTCGGGCTGGCCCACCGACGCGACCGTGGAAGGGCTACCTCCTGGTCGAGTCGTGCTCTCGCGCTCCGACGACACCCTGCGCCCCGGCGTCTACGGCCTCCTCTGGCAGGGCGGCCACGCGATCGCCGGCGAAGTGGTGAAGAGCGACGCCGAGACGGTGACGCGACGGTTGCTCTCCCTCGACGGATACCTGCCGGCTGGCGAAGAAGTGGCGGTCACCTCCTACGTCTACTCCGGAGACCCGCAGGAAGCGCTCGGGCTTCCCTTCAGGACGGTCCAGGTCCCCGACGAACTGGGGCCGATGCCCGCCTGGTTGATCCCGGCCTCCGGCCGGACCTGGGCGATCGTCGTACACGGGATCAACAGCGATCGGCAGGCGGGCCTGCGGATCGCGCCAGCCCTGCACCGCGCCGGCCTGCCGAGCTTGCTGATCAGCTACCGCGAGGATCTCGGCGCCCCGTCCAGCCCGGACGGCTTCCACCACATGGGCCTGACCGAGTGGCGCGACCTGCAGGCGGCGGCCCGCTACGCGCTCGCCCACGGCGCCCGTCACCTCCTTCTCGTCGGCTACTCGATGGGCGGCGCGATCGTCTCCCAGTTCATGGAGCGCTCGCCGCTGGCGCCGCGGGTGGCGGGGCTCGTCCTCGACGCCCCCGTCCTGGACTGGAAGTCGACCCTCGAATTCCACGCCGAAGAAATGGGCCTGCCGGGGTTCCTGGCGACCCCGGTCGAGTGGGCGGTCGGCGCTCGCATCGACGCCGACTGGTCGAGCCTCGACGTGATCGCCCATCCCCAGGACTTCCACTTGCCGGTCCTGCTCTTCCACGGCACCGAAGACTCGATCGTCCCGATCGCGACCAGCGACGCGTTCGCCGCCGAGCTGCCCCGCTGGGTCACCTACTACCGCGTGCCCAGGGCCGAGCACACCGAGAGCTGGAACGTGGACCCGCGGCTATACGAACGGCGGCTCGAGGCGTTCCTGCGCCGCGCCGGCGTCTGAGTCTCAGCCGAGCTCGGCGACCACCAACCGCAACCCGACGTCCAGCTCCGCCGCCTCGCGCAGGTGCCCGTAGCGCTCCTCCCAGACTCCGCTCTCGAGATCGGCGGCGAGCCTTTCCCTTCCCGCTCGCCGCGACGCCTCCGAGATGCTCTGCCAGACCCACATCGGCCGCACCATGTCATCGTCGAAGAGCAGCTCCGGCCTCGCCCAGAGCGCCGCGAAGAAGTGGTCCTCGCAATCGTGGGGCACGGGGAGGGGGACGCTTCTGGCTCCCGGCAGCAGCGTCGCCAGACGCCCCGTACTCGCCCCGGAGTTTCGCTTGAGCCCGAGCATCTCCGGGAAGTAGTCGGCCGTGATCCACAGCTGCTCCAATGCCTCGGGGTCGAAGGTCACCATCACCAGGCGCTGCCGCGCGACCCGCAACACCTCGTCGAGGCCGGCCTCCAGGTCGACCCAGTGGTGGGCAGTCAGGACCGCCATCGCCGCGTCGAAGCTGTCGCCGGCGAAGGGCAGCTTTTCGGCGCTCGCCTGCAGCACCGGCGCCGAGCCGGCGGGTCGCTGGGCGATCATCTCCGCGGAGGGCTCGACCGCCGTCACCTGCCGATCCGCCGGCTCGTAGGAGCCGGCCCCCGCACCCACGTTGAGGACCGTGCGGGCGTCGCCGAGCGCAGCGTCGATCCAGGCGGCGATCCGTGGGTCGGCCCGGCGCGTCTTCGCGTAGCCAAGGCCGATGCGGTCGTATGTCATGCCGGGATTCTCGCCGCGCCGAGGCTATTTGCAAGCGAGATGGGCTGCGAATAGGGATACGACCCCCCCGTGCGCAGCCACCTGGCTTGCCGGTGCGCTTTGAGGCCGCTCTTCGCGGCTGACCACGCACGTTCACGATTGTTGAGTGCCCGGGGTCAGCACCAGGGGGTGGTCAGTTGGTCAGTGAGGAGGTGGTGGTTGGTGGATTGATTGTTGTTGTTGAGATGTGAGGGTTGGGTTGGGGTTGGTTGGGGATGTATTTCTCTTGCGGGTTGGGGGGGGTGCCGGGGCTGGCTGGCAGTGATTCGGGAGGGCTAGGGACGGCAGCTGGGAGAGGCGAGGCCGGAGAGCGCGAAGCGGTCGCGGGGTCGTGCCGGGGGCTGTTGGCGCGGTTGTTAGGGGCCGGGGGGAAGACGGGTTGGGCTTGGCGGTTTGGAGACGGTTGCGGGTTGGGTTTCGGGGATGTGGTGGAAAGGCGTGTCGGTGGATCGAGGCTCTAGATCCTGGCAGGGGCAGCGTCTCCCGCAAGGCCCCCGACTGGGGGCCTCCTTCGGCCCCTCGCCTGCGGCTCGGGGTGCAGGAGCCGCTTAGCCCCTGCGGATTGAGCCCGCCTCGTTCGATCCACCGACACGCGGAGGTTTCCTCATGAGCGTTGCTCATTCTTTTGAGTCGTCTGCGATCAGCCACAGGGGCTCGATCTTGGCTCGCTATTCGCTGCCCGGCGAAAAGCGCAAATTGGTGGCCTATTCCAACGGCGGCACCATCGCTCTCTACGACTGTCCGGTCAGCGGTTCAGGCGATCGCTACCTGGTCGATCGCGGCATCTTCTGGACCGACGCCCTGGAAGGGCTGGTCGGGGAGTACGTCGCCCACGCCGAGCGGATCGGCTGCGCGCCCGCCAGCAAGGAAGGGATTGGAGTGGCCGTCGATCCCCTGGAGCACGGTGAAGCGGGGGTCTTCCTTCGCTTCATGGAGGGTTGGTCGTGAACAACAACGTCTTCACCGGCCAGGTCGCTTCGGAGGTTCAGATGTGGGGCATGCCTGGCCGGGAACGGGCCGACTTCTGGTTCGCCGAGCGCAGCGGCCGCGAGCCGCTGAAGCTCGCGGTTCAGGCCTATCTGCCCTATGTGGTCAAGGTGGCGCAGAGCCTCGAGGATGGCGATGTCATCGCGATGGCCGGCTTCCTGCGGTCGCGGCGAGGTCGTTGCGAGGAGCGTCACTACCACTACTGGTTCGAGGCTCGGATCATCGAACCGCTCTTCCCGCGGGATGGACAGAGGAAGGGGTGGGATGGGTGAGGGGCGTCTGGGGGCTCCTTGCTGCGGGCGGGCTTTCGCTTACTTCGCGATTTTGCCCCAACGCCGACCCGCGTTCGCCGGGTTCGAGGGGTGGTTTCGGGCTGCTTCGAGGTCGGTGGTTCGGGGTCGGCTTATGGGGACTGATCGCTGCGCAAGCGAAAGCCCGACCGGGCGAAAGGAGTCCGATATGACGATTTCTCGAGGCGCTAACGAGGCAGCGGCCCAAGGGCCGGGGCCGACCCCATCGCAGATGGCGCACCTGCGCAGGTTGGCGGGGCGTTGCGGTTGCTCGTTTGCGTGGCCGCAGACGAAGGGGCAGGCGTCGCGAGAGATCGACCGGCTCGAAGCCGTGGAGCGGATGTCGCGCAGCGACTCACGTCGTGAAGACAAGGCGGTGCGCGACGCGGTTGCTTCAGGGCCGCGGGACGCGGCGGCCGTCCGTGAGGACGAGACCGACGGTTACGGCTCCTCCGCCCGGTGGGCGTGAGGTCCAGATCACATCCCTAAAGGAGGAAGTTATGTCAGCTGCAAACGTGAACGTCGTTGTCGTTACCGGCAACCTCACCTGCGACCCCGAGTTGCGGGCGCTGCCGAGTGGGGCGTCGAAGGCGGTCCTGCGTGTCGCCGTCAATGGCCGTCGCAAGGACGGCCAGAGTGGCGAGTGGGTCGATAAGCCCAACTACTTCGACGTCATCGTCTGGGGCGCCCGCGCCGAGGCCGCCGCCAAGTACCTCGGTACGGGCAGCCCGGTGGCGGTCGAAGGCCGCCTGGACTGGCGTGAGTGGGAAGTCGAGGGCGGCGGCAAGCGCCAGGTGGTCGAGATCGTCGCCGAGGGGCTCCAGTTCCTCGGTTCCTCGAAGCGGTCCGAGGAGGCTGTCGCCTCCGAGGAGGAGTCGCCCGAGGCGGAGCCCGAGGAGCAGCTCGATCTCGACGCGGAGGCGCCGGAGGAGCCCGAGTTCGAGGCTCAGTCGGAGCTGGATCAGCTGACCCGCGATCAGCTCGACGCGCGGGCGCGCGATCTGGGGATCGTGAACCCGGAGCGGATGGGCAAGAAGGCCGACGTGATCGCCGAGATCGTGGCGGCCCAGGAAGCCTATGAGTTCGGCGAGGAAGAGCTGGACGAAAGCGAGCTTTCCTTCTAGCTCGGGACCGGCGCGGTCGTAGGGATGTTCGGCGAGCTCACTCGTGCTGACTTCCCTACGACCGTAGCCCAGCCCGTCCCCCGGTGCAAGGGGCAACATCGCCCCTCTTCGCCTCCGAACAAATGGCCGGGCCGCCGCTGATCGGAGCAGGGGGTTGCAACGTCGAGATCAGCGGCGGCCCGGCCATTTGTCCTCCGGTGCACCGGGTGCCGTGCCGGGCTAAATCGCAGTTAAGTCAGCACGAGGCCCCGCCGGGGCGAGAGAGGAGCGTTTCGATGAAAGGTTCATTGGAGGAAGTGGTCGTCAAGCGGGTTGTCGGCCGGATCACGCGAGCGCCGGAGTTGAGTCACTCATCGGCCGGAGTCCCGATCTGCCGCTTCATCGTGGCGTCGGACAGGGGACCGGCGAAGAACCCGGTCGTTACGCGGGTTTGCGTGCAGGGCGTCCTGGGCGCTCCTCGCGGTGAGGACCTGGCGATCCGCTGCGCCCGCCTGCTGGAGGGCGACGTGGTGCAGGTGATGGGCGAGGAGGAGGAGCGGACGCGCTGCCGTGGCGGGATCGAATACCCCGAGAAGTACACCATCGCTCGCGATGTGCGGCTCAAGGGGAGGCTCGGCCATGAGTAGCGGCCCGCCGATCATCGCCCTGTTCTGCGGCTCGCGCGAGTGGACGGACCGCGAGCGCATCCGCCGCGACCTCGAATCGCTGCCCGAGGACTCGGTCGTGATCGAGGGCGGCGCGCCCGGTGCGGATCGGATCGCCCGCCAGGAGGCGCAGAAGCTGGGCATCCACGTCGCCACGGTGAACGCGCTGTGGGATTACTACGACAAACCGGCGGGTTATCGGCGGAACGAGGCAATGGCGCGGCTGCAACCCGATTACGTCTACGCCTATCCGCTGGGCGGTCCCGGCACGGCGCAGATGATCAAGATCGCCGAAGACAACTGCATCCCGGTTCGGGAGCCGTGATGGCCGCGCAAGGAGGGTCGGG
>DATBXZ010000187.1:0-15095 GCA_036513995.1 Solirubrobacterales bacterium
GTCACCTACGAAATCGAAGAACTCGCAGGCTTCGACACCGAAGAAGAGCTCGTCTTCGATCAGCGCGATGTCTGGGCGGCGCTCTTCGCCAACCCGCGGTTTCGCGGCGGCTTCATCGAGCTCGAAGGCCCGGTAGAAAGCGTCGGAGGCAAAGTCTCGGTCGAGCCGCTTCTGATCGTCCGCTGCGATCGTGCTGCCGACAACCAGATCGATTGGGAAAACGTCACGGCCGAAGGCCTCAAGCAGCTCTGCCGATGGGAGCCTGAGGTTAACCTGGAATAGCCGCCACGCTGACCGCAGGACCTCAAAAGGCACCAGTGCCTGTTAGTCGCCGCAGACCTGGAGTGGACCGCACCCCGCGCCCGGCACCTATGTGGCGTGACAAAGCGGAAAAGCTCGAGCCGCTGTGCGATCTAGAGGCAGAGCGACCTCTTGGAGGCTGACCCGGCGGTCATTTGCACAGCTAGCGTCATCGCTTCGATCGTAGCTGCACTTGACGAGCGTTGTTGCCGCGCCCAACGAGATGTGTGAGAACTTTGATCCCGAACACGAGTGACGAGAAGGCGACAGCACCGCCCTGACTCTCTCGCCGACCGAGGGGGCCAGCAATCGATTGTCAGCGCTCAGGTCACGGGACTAGTATCTGTAACGATCCCAACCGTGGCTGTTCAAATTCATCAGCCGGGTGTCGAAGTATTCAGCCACCTGCAAGAGGAACTTCCCCACTTGCTTGATCGGCTATTGACCGCTCCAGCCGCACCCGTCGCCGATCATTCGACGATCCCGGAGGCGCCCGGCATCTATCTCTTCTCTGAGCTTGATCACGCGATCTACGTGGGGCAGACTCGCAAGCTCCGCCAGCGCCTCAAAAACCACACCAACCCCCTAGGGAAGAACAATCAAGCGACATTCGCATTCCTCGTAGCTAAGGGAGAGGCCGAGAAATCAGGCGTGGACGTTGGGCAGTTCCGGACCAAGCTGGAAGCCGATCAGCAGTTCGCGGGTCATTTCCAGGCCGCCAAGCTGCGGGTTTCGGAGATGGATGTGCGCTTCGTCAAGCTCGCGGGCCCAATAGAGCGCTCGGTCTTCGAGATTTACGCCAGCCTCACCCTCGACACCTTGCTCTTCAACAGCTTTGAGACTCACTAAGTAGGCACGCAGGATCGGTGTCGGTTGGAACTCTTGGGTGCATGGCGACTGCTTGGGTTCCGCAAGGGTTGGAGAGAAGCTCCCCGCCGATTGCCTTGGTCGGTCGAACGCAGCGTGCTTCACCGAGTCGACGACCATATACTCAGGCGCAATCGCGCTACTAAATCAGAGGCGATCATGGCACCCGCTTCCTGCACTAAGGCCGCGCCTCTCACGGCGCCAGGGCTCCGACACCCCAGAATTTCTATGTCTGCCGTCTCGACACTCAACGCATAATTTGCCCTCCTCAGACCTACCTCCAACAGCGGCGTCTATCACCGTGGACGAGACGCTCGAACTCCTAGAGGGGCGTTTTACAGGGCTGGCCCAGGGTGTGGCCGATGGGGCATACGCGCTTTGGCTCGGCTCGGGTATATCCCGCGACCGGCTACCAGGACTCGACGAGCTGATCGTCAAGGTTCTTGTGTTTCTCCACGACCGCAGTGATGCAGAAAATTCCGAGTGCCCGTATAGCAAGGCGCTCGAAGAGGCGGTCGACTTAGCGAAGCTCCGTTCCCACGAGCGGGATGAGCTCGATCTCGATCAGAACCCTACGGAGTGGCCGCACCTCAACATCGTCGTTGACGGTCTTACTGACAAGTACCAAGAGCTTCTTGCGATCGAAATCAACGGCGAGCTCGCCGACTACCTCATCTGGGAGGGGGTCGATGTTTGCGAGACGTACGGCGGCGACGAGCCCGATTGTGAGCATCTGTGCCTAGCGATACTCGCGCTCGAGGGCGTCGTGAGCGAGATGGTCTCGGCGAATTGGGACGGCCTAATCGAGGCCGCCTTTGCCGAGCTCGCCGGCGACTCCAACGACGTGCTGCGGGTCGTGGTCTTGCCTGACGATCTCCGCGGGTACGACGAGGACGCAATGCTTCTCAAGGTGCACGGTTGTGCCGTCCTTGCCAAACAGGACCCTGAGAAGTACCGGGCTGCGATCATCGGTACTCGCCCGCAGATCACCGTTTGGCCGGACAGGGCAGACCTAGAGGCGATCCGCACTAAAATGAGATCGCTGGCCAGCACCATCCCCACGCTGGTCATCGGCCTATCGATTCAGGATGAGAACCTTCAGCAGCTCTTCTCTAAGGCGGCTGCCGATCTTCGCTGGCCTTGGCCAGCCGACCCTCCCGCGCATGTCTTCGCGGACGAAGCCCTCGGAGCAGACCAGATCAACGTGCTGCGTGTCGTCTACGGCGAGGACTCCTATACGGCAAACGCTGATGAGGTCAAGGCGCAGTCGCTGATTCGCGCCTTCAGCAAGCCGCTCCTCACCGCGCTTGTGTTGTTCGCCCTTTGCGCCAAGTTGCGCGCCTACTTGCGAAAAGCCGAGATGCCCCGCTTAGGATCCGGCGAGCGCGAGGAACTGGAGGAGGGGCTCGACAGTGTCGCGCATCGTCTTGCGGCCGGAGTTGGCACGGATCATCTCGGGTTTGTCCGGGGCCTCGTTTCTGATCAGCGCAGGGCGCTCTCACTCTTCCGCGAGGGGATTGAGCCAACTTCTGGCAGCACCCGTTACGCCCGTATCAGCCGAAAGCCTGCATCTCAGGCCGAATCCGACCCAAACATCGCGACCAATGGGTTCCGCGAGCTCGCGGCAGGCCTGGCACTGCTCGGCCGTGGCGAAACTGTCGGTTCCTGGTCTGTTGCGAGGGGATCGCTGGCCAGCGGAACCGCAGGTGCGCTCAAGATCATCAAAGGGCAAGAAGAGACGGCCGTGTTCTTCGCCGCCAATGGCGCGGCTGCCCTTCGCCTTCACCGCGATGGAATTGCCGACACCTCTGACCCCGACACCCTCATTATTCACAGCACTGAACTAGTACGACAGGCTGCACGTTCACCTCGCCCCAGTTATGGGCGGGATGGCCGATCCTCCGTCAGAGAGGTCCACTTGCGCGACCTTTTGGCGGCGGCGCCAGATCTGGCCTCGCTGGAGGAAGGCTTTCGCCAGGAGGCGGCGCTTTGAAGACCGGCGGCCCGGTCGAGCGCGTCGAAACGACGCTTAAGCAGGTCGGATATGAGGCCGTTGAGCAGCCCAAGATTGCTGGCATCTCCTTCGATTTCGCTGCAATGCTTGCAGGCCATGCGTCGCTGGATCTGGTCGTCGTCGTTGACCTCGCGCTCGAGGCCGACGAAGCGCGGATTCGTCGCCGCGTCGAGGCTCTTGCGCGAGCGCTCGACCTTGTCAGATCCCGTCGCTCCCTGACGGTTGTCCTCGTTGGACCCCGACCCGACCCGGCATTGATCCAGGCGATCGCTGTCGTTGCGCGGGTCCTTGGAGTCAGTCCGGGAGAAGACGCCGACACCTCCCTTCGTGATGCCCTAGCGGTCCTCTTGCCTCTCGAAATAGATTCGGAGGAAGAGAAGGACGCCGGTGCTGATTGGGAGGACACCCGCCAGCGTTTGCTCAAGGAGCATTCTCCAGAGGTAGATTCGGTGTTGGAGGCGGCCCGACGTGGGGAGGAAGCCGTGACCGAGGCCCTCCGCGGCGTGCTTGCCCAGCCCCTTGAGGAACTTGAGGAAGCCGACTACGGCGAAGATGGTGAGGAATGAGCGAGGTCGATCTCAGCACTATCTCGATCACGAACTTCCGCAGTATCCGTGGAAGGGTCGCGATTCCGCTGCAGGCTCCAGTCGTCCTCCTGCATGGCCCGAACGGAGCTGGCAAGTCGACCGTGATGTCGGCGCTTGAGGTCTCTCTCTCGGGAACGGTCACGGGAATCGGGTCCGCCGAGCAGGAACACCTGGTTCACCGAGGTGCTGAGAAGGGAAGCATCGACCTTCTTTCCTCCGCTCCAGATGTCAGCTTTACGATTGACCGGGAAGGCATCCAGGGCAGGCCGCTACTCAATGAGGCCGATGCTCGCTTCCTGCGGGAGCGCTGCTATCTGCGCCAGCGCCTCCTCGGTCAGCTTCTTGAGTTCTACGAGGAGGCGGGACGGAACGGCGAGACTCGACTGACCGAGTTCGTCAAGGACCTACTTGGCATTGACGAACTTGAGGCTCTGATCAATGGCTTGGAGCCGCTCCGCGACAAACGGCTTATTAAGAGGCTGGTGCCAGTTTACGGCGACTTGGAGAAACAAATTAAAACCGACGAGGAGGAGGTCGCGGCGCTAGAGGCCGAGCTGGAGCTGGAGAAGAGCGAGGTAATTAAGGCGCACACGCTGTTCACGAACCTCGTCGAGTCTCCCGAAATGTCTGTCGATTTTACCGACAATCCGGGGGCCCTAAAGACTCAGCTGGGCAAGGAAGGCACAGTCCACGAAGAGCAACTCGTCGAGCTCTTAGGCCTTCGGCGTGAAGTTGCCTCGTTGGCGCGCCGCGCCGATGCCTTGCAAGAGGGTGTTGGGGCAGAGGCGATCACCGCGCTTGAGAAGGCCGCAGCAAACGCAGGGAGGGAGGCGACCAACTGGAGAGATGCAGATGGTGACGCTCTCGAAGACCTGCTCGGTGCTCTACGCAAGACCTTGCCTGGTCTCCCGGCCGCAGGGGGCGCCTCCGATCCCGAGGAGATCCGCGTCTCGGCTCTCGATGCGGTGGACCGTGAGATTCGTCGGCTGGAGGAGGCAATTGATGCGGATACGCGAGGACGCGTCGAGACGGGGCACGCAGCTGAAGCGATTGCGGCAGTCAACCTTCGGCTTGAGGGGATGGATGCTCAGCTAACGGATCTACCGACCGGGGACACCGCGGATGAGCTTGCTAAAGCGCTTGCATTCCTGGCTCCACATGTCCACACCGACGAGTGCCCGGTCTGCGGTCGGGACTATTCCGAAGTCGCAGGAGAGCCGCTCTCCGCCCGGCTGGCCTCCCGTATCTCGAGCCTGGGTGTTCAGTTAGAGCGACTGCAGGAAGCCACGTCCGCGCGTTTGGACGCGCTTTCGGAACGGCGTGACCTCGAAGAGAAGATGGCTGCAACCAACCGTAATCAGATGGAGCCCGCGTCGCTCCTCGAGGCGCAGTCGATCCTGACCCGACTGGAAGATGCACGTCATCGCCTGCGCGAATTGGCCGACGGGGTCGCTGCGGGGGCGGTGCTTATTCGGCGCCAAACTGAGGCCGAGCGGGATCTCGCCGTAGCGCGGAAGCTTGATCGCTCGTCGGTTGAGATGCGAGCCGAGACCGAGCGTCTCGCCGAGGCTTTGGGCCAACCTTTGCCAGCGCGCGTGACATCACTCCCGACGGCTATCGCGGCGCTTTCTGCTCATCTCGCCGAGCGCGTCGCTGACCTGGAAGACGGTACGGTGAAACGCGCGCGAGCAAATGGAGCGCTGGACAAGGGCATATCCGCTACGGCCCGACAGAAGGATCTCGAGAGCCGACTTGCGCGCAGGCGGGCAACGCTAAGAAAGGCGAAGGAGGCCGCCGCCGAGCTTGAGAGCCGTCGCACCATTTTGCGCGGCGTGCACGACGGTGCCGAGGCCGCCCGCGGTCGGATGGTGCGACGTGTCTTCAATGACAACCTCAATCGGGCTTGGCGGAATCTCTTCGTGAGACTCGCACCCGAGGAGCCTTTCGTGCCCGCCTTCAAGGTTCCGGATGGGCGTAGGAGGATCGAAGCGAAGTTGCACACTGTTCACCGTGACGGCGAGCCCGGTGGTTCGCCTGCGGCGATGTTGAGCGCGGGCAACCTGAACACTGCTGCGCTCACCCTTTTTCTCGCCCTCAACCTCTCCGTCCCTCAGCGCCTGCCATGGCTGCTTCTCGATGATCCAGTGCAGTCGATGGACGAGGTCCATGTCGCTCAGTTCGCGGCTCTTCTACGGACTCTCACGCATGGTCACCGACGCAAGGTGGTTCTCGCCGTTCATGAGCGTGCACTTTTTGAGTACCTCTCACTCGAGTTGAGCCCGGCCGACGAGGGGGAGGCGCTGGTCACCGTAGAGTTGGAGCGCGGGCCTGATGGTGTCACCACCGCGACGCCGAAGTTTCATTCCTATGTCGAGGATCGCGCGTTCGCATCGCACTGATCACCGGGGGTCGGCATGTCACCGATCAACAGGCCCGAAGCGGTGTGTGGTCTACCCAGTCATGAACTTGACCGGGAGAGGAGCAGACAGGGCATCGTGCCGAGTAGTGGTAGTTGATCGAGCTCGCTCAGGACCCGCTGGCTAGTCGGACTCCTTCCTTGAAGGCCCAGCTGAGCCCTCGGCTGCGTTCCTGAAGGGCGGATAGCGAGATCCTGCCAGCTGTAGGCCCAGCGCGGTTGCCCGTCATGGTGGCTAGCCACCACCTCGAAATAGCCACCCATCCGATCGTGGCCGCCGACCTCCTGGCGGCCCGCAGGAATTGGTGGGAAATGCCCCTTTCGCCGGTAGGTGCCTTTGGGGCCAGCTCCTGAGCTGGAGCTCATCAAGTCTTTGGATGGCAGACCTGGGACCCGACTTCAAATCTTCCACCGAGGGACCTCATTCTCGGTGGACGAGCTGAAGACTCTCTCCCCTTAGCCACCCCTTTCGCCGGTCTCATTGGGCACTCGTGCCCAATGAGACTCCACGGACGCCACTCGAGGAATGTCCCCCCAGGAGCTCCATCCGCATTGGACTGCCAAATATCTGAGTGGAGCTAGGCGGATTCGAACCGCCGACCTCCTGGGTGCGATCCAGGCGCTCTGCCAGCTGAGCTATAGCCCCGCGTGCGTGGCTGGGAAGTTGATCCCATTGGCCCGCAAGCGCAAGGATAACCGCATAGTCTTTGGCAGCCTCACGGAATCGCCATGAGCATCCTCGACGACGCAATCCGAGAGCACCTGGAGCTGAAGCGCGCCCACGGCGCGGATGAAGCCGAGGTCAAAAAGCTCGAGGACGAGGCTTTCGGGCCTCCGCAGCGGCCCGATGAGCCGGATCCGTTTGCCGAGGCGCCGACAGAGTTCCTCGTCGCCCCCGAGGTTGGGGCGGGGGAGCAGGCGGACGAGGACGACGAGCCCGGTGGGCGGCGCGTCCCCAACATCGCCGATCTGCAGGAGGCGCCCGAGCCCTCCGAGCCGATCGCCGACTCCGGCCACTCGACCGAGGAGCGGCACGCGATCGCCGAGCAGCCGACCGAAATGTTCGACGTCGAGGGTCAGTTCGAGGACGCGGCCACCGAGGCCGATGCTCCCTCCGACGACGAGCTCGTCGACGCCGAGCTGTCGGAGCCGCGCCTTGCCCCGGTCGACCCGCTGGCCGGAATCGAGGCCAGCGTCGGCACCGGCGCCGAGGCGCCCGCTGCTGCTGAGGACGAGCCGGCCGATGAATTCGACGAGTTCTTCAGCGAGCAGCGACTCTCCGACGAGCTGAACCAGGCGCTCGAGGCGCCGCTGCCGGATGAGCCCGGCGCTCCCGCCACCGAGGAAGGCCCCGCCGTCTTCGTCGACCTCGACGACGAGGAGGAGGACGAGGCCGACGCGCAGTACGAGGACGACGAGCCGGAGGAGGATCCCGTCGACGAGCATGAGCTCGCCACGCCGGAGGCCCCGCCCGAGCCCGAGGAAGACACCCCGCTCCCACCCGTCGCCTCCGGCTCCTCCCACGAGGACGTGCTCGAGGACACGCCGGACTTCCTCGAGGACGCGCCCGAGGACGACAGCCTCTGGTTCGAGCAGAAGCCACCGAAGGACATCGACTTCGGCGATTAGTCGAGCCGCCAGCGGGCACCGGTAGGTTGCCCGCATGGATGCCGACTTCGCCATCGAAGCTGAAGGGCTGCGCAAGTCCTACAAGGACGTGCGCGCGCTCGACGGGGTCGACCTGCGGGTCCCGGCCGGCACCGTGCTCGGCCTGCTCGGGCCCAACGGCGCCGGCAAGACGACCGCGGTCCGCATCCTCACCACGCTGCTCCCGCCCGACGGTGGCAGTGCCCGCGTCGCCGGCCTCGACGTCGCCCGCCAGGCGCCCCAGCTGCGGCGGCAGATCGGCCTCGCCGGCCAGTACGCGGCGGTCGACGAAAACCTCACCGGGGCCGAGAACCTGGAGATGGTCGGCCGCCTCTACCACCTGCCCAAGGGCGAGCCGCGCGCCCGCGCCGCCGAGCTGCTGGAGCGCTTCGACCTCAGCGACGCCGCCGACCGTTTGGTGCGGACCTACTCGGGCGGGATGCGTCGCCGCCTCGACCTCGCCGCCGCCCTGGTCGCGCGGCCGCCGGTCCTCTTTCTCGACGAGCCGACCACCGGACTGGACCCGCGCAGCCGCATCGCCCTCTGGGAGACGATCGAAGGACGGGTCGCCGAGGGGACCACGGTGCTGCTCACCACCCAGTACCTGGACGAGGCCGATCGCCTCGCCGACCGCATCTCCGTGATCGA
This sequence comes from Solirubrobacterales bacterium, assembly GCA_036513995.1. Taxonomy (GTDB): domain Bacteria; phylum Actinomycetota; class Thermoleophilia; order Solirubrobacterales; family 70-9; genus VAYN01. The sequence continues at coordinate 8,480 of DATBXZ010000187.1, forward strand.
CCGTGGCCACGTCATCGCCGAGGGCAGCTCGGACGAGCTCAAGGACCAGCTCGGCGGCGAGCGGCTCGACGTCACCCTGGAGGACGAGGCTGACACTGAGGCGGCGATCGCGGCGCTGGAGCCGATCGCGGCGGAGCACCCGACCCTGGTCGACGGCGTCCTGCGGATGCCGATCCACCAGCGCAAGGGCACGATCGCCGAGGCGGTGCGCCGGCTCAACGACGCCGGCATCGGGATCGACGACGTGGCGATGCGGCGGCCGTCCCTCGACGAGGTCTTCCTCACTCTCACCGGCCACGCGCTGGAGCCCGAGGACGAGGGCGACGGGGAGGAGGGGGAGCGATGAGCGGCTTCCGCTACGCCGTCTCCGACACCCTGGTGCTGGCCAAGCGCAGCCTCCTGCGCATCCCCCGCGCCCCCGACCTGCTGCTCTCCTTCACCGTGCAGCCGATCATGTTCGTGCTGCTCTTCGCCTACGTCTTCGGTGGTGCGATCTCCACCCCCGGCTACAGCTACATCGACTTCCTGATGCCGGGGATCATCGTCCAGACGATGTCCTTCGGCGGCTTCATCACCGCCCTCGGCCTCTCCGAGGACCTGAAGAAGGGGCTGATCGATCGCTTCCGCTCGTTGCCGATGTCCCGCGGCGCCGTCCTCGCCGGCCGCACCCTCGCCGACGTCGGTACCAACTCGATCTCGATCGCGGTGATGCTCGTCGTCGGCACAATCGCCGGCTTCTCCTTCGGCGCCCCGTTCCTCCACATCGTCGCCGGCATCCTGCTCCTGCTGCTCTTCGGTTACGCCTTCTCCTGGGTCTTCGCCTTCGTCGGCCTTACCTCCAGCTCGCCCGAGGCCGCCCAGTCGCTCGGCTTCATCGTCATCTTCCCGCTCACCTTCGTCTCCTCGGCCTTCGTCCCGGTCGAATCAATGCCCGCCGCCCTCCAGGCCTTCGCCGAAGTCAACCCGTTCACGATCGTCGTCGACGCCATGCGCTCCCTCTTCCTCGGCGCCCCCGCCGGCAACAACGTCTGGGGAGCCCTCGCCTGGTCCCTCGGCATCATCGCCGTCTTCGCCTTCCTCTCCGTGCAGCGCTACAAACGCGCCGTCACCCGCTGAGCGTCTTGGCGAGGGGCGCGGGGGCGCCTAAACTTCCCAGCGAGGGGGCCATAGCTCAGTTGGCAGAGCGCCTGCTTTGCAAGCAGGAGGCCGCCGGTTCGAATCCGGCTGGCTCCATCAACCGGCGAATCGCGCCTCTAAGCCGTGAGGCTCTCGGCTCGCTTGCCCTCGGGCAGGTTCTGGTCGGCGTGGTAGCTGCTGCGAACCAGGGGGCCTGACGCCACCGACTCGAAGCCGAGGTCGTAGGCGGCCTTCTCCAGGGCCGCGAACTCGTCGGGGTGCCAGTAGCGGGTGACCGGGAGGTGGTTCTCGGTCGGACGCAGGTACTGGCCGACGGTGAGGACCTGGACCCGGTGCTCGCGGAGGATGCCGAAGGTCTCGACCATCTCCTCGAAGCTCTCGCCGAGCCCGACCATCAGGCCGGACTTGGTGACGACGTCGGGCCCGCCCATCTCCTTCGCCATCCGCAGCACCCGGGCCGAGCGCAGGAACTGGGAGCCGCGGCGGGCCACCGGGTAGAGGCGCGGCACGGTCTCGACGTTGTGGTTGAAGACGTCGGGCTTCTCGTGCACGACCTTGGCCAGCGGCATCTCCTGGCCGCGGAAGTCGGGGGTGAGGATCTCCACCTTGCAGCCGGGGGCGAGCATGCGGATCGAGCGAATCACGCCGACGAAGGCGCTGGCGCCGTAGTCGGGCAGGTCGTCGCGGTCGACCGAGGTGACGACGGCGTGGCGCAGCCCCATCGCCTTCACCTGGTTGGCGACGCGCAGCGGCTCCAGCGGGTCGTTCCAGGTCGGCTTGCCGGTCTGCACGTTGCAGAAGCCGCAGCGGCGGGTGCAGACGTCGCCGAGGATCATGAAGGTGGCGGTGCCACGCTCCCAGCACTCGCCGACGTTGGGGCAGTTGGCCTCCTCGCAGACGGTGTGGAGGTTGTCGGAGCCGATCGTCGCCTTCAGGCGCCGGTAGTTGGGCCCGCCCGGCGCCGGCACTTTCAGCCACGGTGGCTTGCGGGCGCGCTTGAAGGGAACGGTGCCGTCGGCTGCCGCCGCGGTGCCCCCGGGGTTGGCGCGGGAGCGGGTGACGTGGACGCGCTCGGCCGGCCCCGGCGTGGCCGCGGTCACGTCTGGTGCGGCCGTGGTCTCGGCGGCGCTGGTCTGCTCGATCGTCTCGCTCATCGGGGAGCACCGAGCGTAGCGGGCGCGATCCCGAGCTCGCCCGGGGCGATCTCGACCGGCGTCCGCTCGAAGACATCGCCGAAGCGCGCCGCGATCGTGCCGGCGAACGCACCCAGGTCCTGCTCGGCCCCGAGCTCGCGCGAGAGCGAGGTCATCGCCACCCCCTCGATCCCGCAGGGCACGATCCACTCGAACGGCTGCAGGTCGTTGCTGACGTTGACCGCCAGCCCGTGCGTGGTGACGCCCCGGCTCACGTGTACCCCGATCGAGCCGATCTTGCGCGCCTCCTTCTCCCCGGCGCCGGAGCCCGGAGCTTCACCGCGCGTCCAGACCCCAGTCAACCCCTCGATCAGCCCCGCCTCGACGCCGTGCTCCCCGAGCGTGCCGATCGTCACCCGCTCCAGCCGCCGCACGTACTCGAGCACGTCGTCGCCGTAGGGGCGCAGGGAGACGATCGGGTAAGCGACCAGCTGGCCGGGGCCGTGGTAGGTGACGCGGCCGCCACGGTCGGTGTCGCGCACCTCGATCCCCTGGCGCTCGTACCAATCGGCGCCCATCGGCAGCTCGTCGGCGCTGGAGCGGCGGCCGCGCGTGTATACGGGGTGATGCTCGAGCAGCAGCAGCACGTCGGGGATCTCGCCGCGCTGCCGCTTCCCCTGCAGGCGCAGCTGTGCCTCGCGCGCCTCCTCATAGGGCACGATTCCGCAACGAGCTACGAGGATCTCGGCACTCATCCTTGAAATCGTTGCAGGACGCGCCCTTATCCTTGGCGCCCCCGCCAATGGTCCACTCAAAGCCACTCCGTCCCGAATGGCTCCCGGCCGTCGCGCTCAGCTCGGCGCTGGCGCTGCTGATGCTGATCTGGAGCCCGCCCGTCGGCGACCTCGCCGCCCAGGTCTTCCGCACCGAGCTGTTCCAGCGGGCCGGCTTGGCGATCTGGAACGGCAGCTGGTACGGCGGCCACTACACCCTCACCTACAGCGTCCTCTTCCCGCCGCTGGGGGCGCTGCTGGGCCCCCAGGTCGTGGGAGGGCTCGCCGTCGTCTCCTCCGCCTACCTCTTCGACCGCCTCGTCCGCGACCGCTGGGGGGTGGAGGCGCGCTGGGCGACCCTCTGGTTCGCGGCCGGCGTGGTCACCCTGCTCGCCGACGGCCAGCTCACCTTCGCGCTCGGCGTCGCCTTCGGCCTCGGCTCGCTGCGCGCCCTGCAGACCGGTCGCGGCAAGCTGGCGGTGGCCGCCGCCGCGGCCTGCGCCCTCGCCAGCCCGGTCGCCGCGGCCTTCCTCGCCGGCGTCGTCCTCGCCGGTGCGCTGGAGTGGGGGAAGCGGACGAACCGGGCCGCGCTCGGCGTCGCCGGCCTGGCGCTCGCGCTCACCGTCATCCCCAACCTCGCCTTCCCCGAGCCCGGCCAGTTCCCCTTCGCCCTCTCCTCCTTCGCCGCGATCCCGCTCTTCTGCGGCGGCGCCCTCTGGATCGTCCGCGACCTGCCGCAGGAGCGGCAGCTGCGCCGCGTCCTCGTCGGCTACATCCTCGCCTCGGCGCTGATCTGGCTGACGCCGAACGCGATGGGCGGCAACGCGGTCCGCCTCGGCGCCCTCTTCGGCGGCCCGGTGCTCGCCGCCGTCGTGCTCGCCCGTCGCCCCCGCGTCGCCCCCTGGCTCCTGGCCCTGGCGCTGGCCGGCGGCCTCTACTGGCAGCTGACCGCGAGCGTCAGCCAGATCGCCCGCAGCGTCGACGACCCCTCGACCACCTCCGCCTACTTCGAACCGGCGGCGGACTGGCTGCTCGCCCACGGCGGGCAGGGCCTGCGGATCGAGGTGCCGCCGACCGCGAATCACTGGGAGTCCGCCTATCTGGCGCCGAAGTTCGAGCTCGCCCGCGGCTGGCTGCGCCAGCTCGACACCACCCGCGACGACGTCTTCTACGACGAAGGCGAGCTGACCAACGCCACCTACAGCGCCTGGCTGCGCGGCAACGCGATCTCCTACGTCGCCCTACCGGACGCCCCGCTCGACTACTCCTCGGCCACCGAGCGCCGCCTGATTCTCGCCGCCCCCTCCTACCTGAGCCTGCGCTTCCGCTCGCCGCACTGGCGGATCTACCGAGTGGAGGGAGCCAAGCCCCTGGTGGCCCCGCTGGGCGCGGCCGCCGCGCGGACGCTCTGGGTCGGTCGCCAGGGCTTCGCCCTCGACGTCACCCGCCCGGGCGAGTTCCTCGTCCGCGTCAACTTCACCCCCTACTGGTCGATCGCCCGCGGCGCCGGCTGCATCATCCGCCGCGGCGACTGGACCGTCGCCCGCGCCTCCCACCCCGGCGTCTTCCGGGTGGCGGCGGACTTCTCGCTGGGCCGGGCCTGGAATGCAGTCACCGGCGCCCGCAAAACCTGCTGAGGGCCGCGGGACCGGCGCATTTCGGCGTCCTCGGTCGCTTGTGTGCAGAGCACACGGCGCTCCCTGCGTTCTTGAACTGCTTGGCCCCGCGGCCCTCAGAGGGCTAAAGAGAGCGGCTCTTCGAGCAACGTGCGCACACGGGCGAGGAACTCGGCGGCGGGGGCGCCGTAGAGGATCCGGTGGTCGCACGCGAGGGTGACGCCGAGGATGTGGGCGGTGGTGATCTGACCGTCCTTGACCACCGGCTTCTCGGTGATCGCGCCGACCGCGAGGATCGCCGCCTGCGGGGTGTTGATGACGGCGCTGAAGTTGTCGATCCCGTACATCCCCAGATTGGAGACGGTGAAGGTGCCGCCCGAGAGCTCCGGCGGGGTGACCGTCCCCTCGCGGACCTTCTGCGCCAGCGCCCGCGACTCAGCGGCGATCTGTCGCAGGCCCTTCTTGTCGGCGTCGAAGACGGTGGGGACGACGAGCGCGTCCCGGGCGGCGACGGCGACGCCGACGTTGACCCGCGAGTAGAGCTCGAAGCGCCCGTCGCGATAGGCGCCGTTCGCCTGCGGGTGCTCGCACAGCGCCAACGCGCAGGCCTTGACGACCATGTCGTTGAACGAGGGCACCGTCTCGCCCTCTGCGGCCGTTGCCTTGATCCGCCTCCGCGCTTCGATCGCCCGGCTCATGTCGATCTCGGCTTCGAGGTAGAAGTGCGGCGCCGTTGCCTTCGACTCCGACATGCGTCGGGCGATCGTCGACTGCAGCTTCGACAAGTCCTCGTATGAAACCTGGCCCTTGGCCGTCTCAGGCGAGACGGACGAGGGACGGATGCCCTCAGCCGCGGGTCCTGCCGGGTGGGCATCCCCCACGGTGCTCGCCGCCGGAGGCGGCTCCGCGCCGCGGGGGACCCCCGCCCCCCCGTCACCCGCGGACGTGGCCTTCTTCACGTCCTTCTTGACGATGCGACCACCCGGTCCAGAGCCCTCAATGGTGGACAGGTCGACGCCTTTCTCCTCAGCTATCCGCCGCGCGACAGGCGAGGCTTTGACCCTCTCGCTGTCGTTGGTGCCGTCGCCATCGGTCTTTGCCGCTTCGGACGGTCCCGCGATCTCCTGCTTCTCACCTGCGGGTGGCGCGGTGGCGGGGGTCCCCCACGGCGCGGAGGCGGCTTGTCCGCCGAGCACCGTGGGGGATGCCGCCGCGACAGGCCCCGCAGCTGAAGCATCCGAACCCTCGCCAGAATCCCCAACTCGTGCAATCGGCGTCCCGATAGGAAGCGTCTCCCCCTCCTGGGCAAGGATCTCCGTCAGCGTCCCCGCCACATCGCTCTCATAGGCCATGTTCGCCTTGTCGGTCTCGATTTCGACGATCTCGTCGCCAACTTCGATCTCGTCGCCGACCTTCTTCATCCAGGTCAGGATCGTTCCCTCCTCCATCGAATCCGAGAGTCGCGGCATGACGATGTCGGCCATCAGAGCGACCCCTCCAACGTGGCCAGCGCCGCGCTCACCACGTGCTCCTCGTGCGGGATCGCCGCCTGCTCCAGGCGCTTGGAGTAGGGCATGTGGACGTCGGCGCCGGTTACCCGCTGCACCGGCGCGTCGAGGTCGTCGAAGGCCTGCTCGGTGATCAGCGTCGCCATGTTGGCGCCGATGCCGCCGTGCGGCCAGCCCTCCTCGACGATCACCGCGCGGTTGGTCTTGCGGACCGACTCGAGGATCGTGTCGAGGTCGAGCGGACGCAGCGTGCGCGGATCTATCACCTCGGCTTGGACGCCGTGCTCCTCGGCGAGCGTCGCTGCGGCGCGCTCGGCCGTGAGCGCCATCCGGGAGACGCCGACGATCGTCACGTCCGATCCCTCGCGGCCGATGCGGGCCCGGCCGAAGTCGACGAACACCTCCTCGTTCTCGGGAACCTCGCCACGGATTCCGTACAGGGACTCGTG
>DATBXZ010000188.1:0-10243 GCA_036513995.1 Solirubrobacterales bacterium
GCGCTGGTCCGGCGCGGGCAGAGCGAGCGGCCCACGCTGATCGAGGTCGGGGACCTAGGACTCGACCCGGCCAGCCACCAGGTCTGGCGCGGCGAAGCCGAGATCGAGCTCTCGGCCAAGGAGTTCGTCCTGCTCGAGGCCTTCATGCGCCGCCCGGGCCATGTGCTCACCCGCTCCCAGCTGCTCGACCAGGCCTGGGAGTACGACTTCGAGCACCGCTCCAACGTGATCGAGGTCTACGTCCGCTACCTGCGCCGCAAGGTCGACGTGCCCTTCGGGGTGAAGTCGATCGAGACCGTTCGCGGCGCCGGTTACCGGCTGCGCAAGGACGGCGGACGCTGAGTCGGGTCTCGATCCGCCTGCGGCTGACCCTCGTCTTCGCCGGGGTGATGGCGCTGGTACTCGGCGCGACCGGCGTCTTCGTCTACCTGCGCTTCTCCGCCGAGCTGGACGCGACGATCAACGCCGGGCTGCGCTCGCGGGCGAGCGACGTCGCCGCTCTGATCCGGGAGGCCGACTCGGGCCTGCGCGAGGGTGGCCAGAATCTGGTCGGTCGCACCGAGAGCTTCGCCGAGGTGCTCGATGCCAGTGGCCGGGTCTCGGACTCCTCGCTGGCGCTCGGCCAGCACCTGCTGTTGACGCCGGCCGAGCTGAAACGGGCCCTGCGCGAGCCGATCTTCATCAACCGCGGTCCGCTACCGGGCCTGGAGCAGAAGTCGCGCCTGCTCGCGGTCCCGGTCGAGGCGAGGGGGCGAGAGCGGGTCGTCGTCGTCGGCACCTCGACCGAGTCGCGCAGCGAGTCGCTGACCGACCTCGCGCAGTTGCTCCTAGTCGGCGGCCCGGTCGCTCTGCTGCTGGCGTCGCTGGCGGCCTACTGGGTGGCTGCGGCGGCGCTGAGGCCGGTCGAGGCGATGCGCTCGCGGGCGGCGGAGATATCCGCCGCCGAGCCCGACCAGCGACTGCCGGTGCCGCCGACGCGCGACGAGGTCGCCCGCCTCGGCACCACCCTGAACGAGATGCTCGAGCGCCTGGGGGAGGCGCTGGCCCACGAGCGGGCGTTCGTCGCCGACGCCAGCCACGAGCTGCGCACGCCGCTGGCGATCCTGCGCACTGAGCTGGAGCTGGCACTGGCGAAGGGGCGCTCGCCCGAGGAACTGCGCGCCGCCCTGGCCTCGGCCGCCGAGGAGACCGACCGCCTGACCCAGCTCTCCGAGGACCTGCTGACGATCGCCCAGACCGAGCGCGGCGAGCTGCCGCTGCGGCTGACTCGGGTCGAGCTGGCGGAGATCCTCGAGGGCGTGGACCGCAGGTTCGCCCGCCGGGCCGAGGAGAGGGGAAGGCGGATCGAGACGGCCGCTCCCGCCTCGCTCGTCCTCGAGGCCGACCGTCTGCGGATCGACCAGGCAATCGGCAGCATGGTCGACAACGCCCTGCGCTACGGCGCCGGCCCGATCGAGATCGTCGCCAACGGCGTCGACGCCTCGGTCGAGATCCATGTGCTCGACCGGGGGGAGGGGTTCCCGGAGGGCTTTCTCGGGCGCGCCTTCGAGCGCTTCAGCCGTGCCTCCTCGAGCAACCGCGACGGCGGTAGCGGCCTCGGGCTCGCGATCGTCCAGACCGTCGCCCGCGCCCACGGCGGCGAGGCCCACGCGGCAAACCGCAGCGAAGGCGGGGCCGACGTCTGGATGGTCCTGCCGCTCTGAAGCCACCTGTCTCATCTGTGGTTTAGACGGCGGACTTAGCCTGCGGCCGCCGTCGCGCCAACCGTCCCTTGAACTTCCACTTCAAAACCCGGCCAGGCCTCTCGAAGGTGCCCGAAGTGACGGCGATCTTCTGGATCGTCAAGGCGCTGACGACCGGGATGGGGGAGTCGACGTCGGACTTCCTCGTCCACAAGCTCGTGCCCGAGATCGCGGTCGTCATCGGCGGCATCGCCTTCGTCGCCGCGCTGTACCTGCAGTTCTCCAGCGACCGCTACGTGCCCTGGCGCTACTGGCTCGCGGTGGCGATGGTCGGCGTCTTCGGCACCATGTGCGCCGACGTCCTCCACGTCGGGCTCGGCATCCCCTACATCGTCTCGACGATCTTCTACGCGATCGTCCTGGCCGTGGTGTTCCGCACCTGGTACCGGACAGAGGGCACGCTCTCGATCCACAGCATCACCAGCGAGCGGCGCGAGGTCTTCTACTGGGCCGCGGTGCTGGCGACCTTCGCCCTCGGCACCGCCGCCGGCGACCTCACCGCGGTCACCTTCGGCCTCGGGTTCTTCGGCTCGGGCCTGATGTTCGCGGCGATCATCGCGATTCCGGCGATCGGCTACTTCCGCTTCGGGATGAACTCGATCCTGGCCTTCTGGTTCGCCTACGTCGTCACCCGCCCGCTCGGTGCCTCCTTTGCCGACTGGCTGGCGGTCTCCTCGGCCCGCGGCGGGCTCGCGCTCGGCACCGGCCTGGTCAGCTTCGTGCTGGCGGCGATGATCGCGATGTTCGTCGCCTTCCTCACCTCGACCGGGATCGACCTGCCGGAGGACCAGCGGGTCCGGACCGTTCGCAGCCGGCCCTCGGTGCCCGACGCCCCGGCCGGACCGCCCGACGAGATTCGCGAGCCGGTCTAGGTCGGTCCAGATATCCTCGCCCGATGAGCCGGAAGGTCCTCATTCTCGGCGCGGGCTTCGGCGGTCTCGAGCTGTCCACCGTCCTCTCGGAGGCGCTCGGCGAGGAGGCCGAGGTGACGCTGATCGACAAGGGCGACGCCTTCGTGTTCGGGTTCTCGAAGCTCGACCTGATGTTCGGCCACGCGCAGCCGGACGCGGTCCGCATGCCTTACCGCGAGCTCGTCAAGCCGGGCGTGCGGGTCCTGCGCGAGACGGTCATCGCGATCGATCCCGAGGCCCGACGGGTGACCACCGACGCCGGCGTCCACGAGGCCGACGTCCTCGTCGTCGCGCTCGGCGCCGACTACGACATGGACGCCACGCCCGGCCTCGCCGAGGCCGGCAACGAGTTCTACTCGGTGGCCGGGGCCGAACGGCTGGCCGCGATCATCCCGACGTTCTCCAAGGGGCACGCGGTCATCGGCGTCTGCGGGGCGCCCTTCAAGTGCCCGCCGGCGCCGAGCGAGTGCGCCCTGTTGCTGGACGACGAGCTGCGAGCGCGAGGGGTGCGCGACGCCTGCCAGATCTCCTTCGTCATCCCCCTGGGCACGCCGGTGCCGCCCTCGCCCGAGGCCTCCGCCGCCCTGGAAGCGGAGTTCGCCGAGCGCGGGATCGCGCTGGTCGCCGGGCGCCGGGTCAGCGCCCTCGATCAGGGTCGCGGCGCCGCGATTCTCGACGACGGCACCGAGGTCCCGTTCGACCTCTTTCTCGGCGTGCCCAAGCATCGGGCCCCCGACGTGGTCCTCGCCAGCGGCATGGCCGAGGACGGCTACATCCCGGTGGACTCGGCCACGCTCGAGACGCGCTTCCCCGGGGTCTACGCGGTCGGCGACGTCGCCACCGCGGGAGTGCCGAAGGCCGGCGTCTTCGCCGAGGGCGCGGCGCGCATCGTCGCCGGGAGGCTGATCGCCGAGCTGCGCGGCGGCGAGGGCCCGGGCCCGCATCTCGGGCGCGGCACCTGTTACATCGAGTTCGGCAGCGGCCGGATCGGCAGCGTCGACATCGATTTCCTCTCGGGCCCCTCGCGGACCGGGAGCTTCAACCCGCCGTCCGCCGCCAGGGTCGCCGAGAAGGAGCGCTTCGGCTCCAGCCGCCGCGCCCGCTGGTTCGGCGGCTGAGCCGCGCCGCTCAGTCGCCGAGCGACTCGCGCTCGCGGGCGGGGAGGGGGTCGCGGGTCTGCGCGGCGGAGTCGGGGACGGCGAAGTGGCCGACCCTGGAGGCGTCGAGGTCACGGCGGACGAGGCGGCGGAGGAAGAAACGGCAGGCGACGACGTGGATGCGGGCCTGGGTGTTGGCGTAGAAGCGACGGGAGAGGCCGGTCAACCGCGGGTAGTAGTTGGCCACCTCGACGGCGACGTGGAGGCGGACCTCGTCGCCCTCGTCATGGCGCTCGACGTCGAGCTCGAGGTAGCCGTTGCCGTCGCGGCCGTGCCCGGAGACGAGCAGGCCGCGGTCGATGCGCCAGCGGACGATCCCGCGGCAGGGTTCCAGCTCGTATTCGGGGGCACGGAAGGTGAGCAGGGGGAGACGGGGGGAGAGCAGGATCACCGAGCGCTCGGTCTCGGTGTAGTGGACTCGCATGAGGCCGAGGCTGAAGCGCCGCAGCGAGCTCCAGTAGGTACGGGCGGCGCGCTCGAGGTGCTCGGGATCCCAGAGGCCGGCGATCGCGACGGCGGGGAGGACGATGTCGGCCCCCTGCCTGGAGGTGACGGCGCCGGTCTCGGGGTCGATCGAGGTCTCGTCGGTGGGCGTCTGGAGGATCGCCCCGGCGACCGTCCTCGCCTCGCTTCTCCTCCACAAAGCCATGGCGCCATGCTAGTCCCGTCAATAACCTGGACAGATGCTCTCGATCAAGCGAATCTATGAAGCGCCGGGCGAGGAAGACGGGCTCCGGGTCCTCGTCGACAGGCTGTGGCCGCGCGGGGTGAGCAAGGAGGACGCGGCGCTCGACCTGTGGCTGAAGGACGTCGCTCCGTCGCCCGAGCTGCGGACCTGGTTCGGGCACGAGCCGGATCGCTTCGAGGAGTTCTCGATTCGCTACAGGGCGGAGTTGGAGACGAATCCGGCGCTCGATCGACTCCTGGCAATGGCGCGGGAAGCCGAGACGGTCACGCTGCTGTACGGGGCTCGCGACCAGGAACGCAATCACGCCGTGGTCCTGTGCGATTTTGCGCGCGATTCCCTGGCACGGTAGGGCGGGTTCACCGGGGGAGGCGAACGCCTCGCCGCGATCTCACGTTTCGACCGACCCGGGCGTTTACCTATTGGTATGAGCATCCCTCCCGGCTGGACGATCTACGAGAGCCCGATTGGCCCGCTGACGCTGGTCGCCGGGCCGCAAGGCGTCACCAACATCCACTTTTCCGAGCACGCGCCACGCCTGGCGGAGGCGGCTAGGCAGCCGCTGCGAGAGGTGGTCGAGCAGCTCGACGCCTACTTCGCCGGCGAGCTGCAGGCCTTCGAGCTGGACCTCGACCTGCGCGGCAATCCTTTGCAGAGCGCGGTCTGGCGCCAGCTGCTGGAGATCCCCTACGGCGAGACGACGACCTATGGCGAGGTGGCGGGGCGGATCGAGGAGTCCCTCTACGACCCAGGCCTCGAGCCCTACAGACGGGCGCGGGTGGTTGGCGCGACGATCGGCCGCAACCCGATCCCTGTCGTCGTCGCCTGTCACCGGGTGATCGGCGCCGACGGCTCGCTGACCGGCTTCTACGGCGGCCTGGAGCGGAAGAAGCTGCTGCTGGACCTCGAGAGCCAGGTCCGCTCGGGGCACCCGTTCGAGGCCGGCCCGGCGCGGGATCAGCTGGCCCTGCTTTGAGCGAGGCGCCGCTCTACACGACGATCGCCAGTCCGATCGGCGAGTTGCTCCTGGTCGGCGACGGCGAAGCCCTGCGCGGCCTCTACATGCAGGCGGGCCGCAAGCCGGGCGATGTCCTCCCGGGCTGGAGGCGAGAGCCGGATGCCTTCGCCGCGGTGGAGGCCCAGCTGAGCGAGTACTTCTCCGGCCGGCGCACCAGCTTCGACCTCGCGCTGGAGCCGGCCGGAACGCCCTTCCAGCTGCGGGTCTGGTGGGAGCTGCTGGAGATCGGCTACGGCGAGACGGTCAGCTACGGCGAGCTGGCACGACGCGTCGGCCGACCGGCCGCCGCCCGAGCCGTCGGCGCCGCCAACGGCTCCAACCCGATCTCGGTCATCGTCCCCTGCCACCGCCTGGTCGGGGCCGATGGGGCTCTGACCGGCTATGGCGGCGGAGTCGAGCGCAAGAAACTGCTGCTCGACCTCGAGGCAGGGGCTACGGTCGCGAGCGTCTAGTGGCGGGCGTGCTTGCCGCTGGCGCACTTGCGGGCGGATTTCGCCGACCGCGCCCGGCGTGACTTGCAGCTGGCCTTCTTGCTCTTGCCCGGCTTGCCTTTCGGCCCTTGCTTGCCCCGCGGTCCCGCCGGGCCCGGATCGCCCTTCGGCCCCGCCGCACCGGTAGCACCGGCTGCGCCCGTGGCACCCTGTGCGCCTGCCGGGCCCTGGGGACCGGCTTCGCCGGCCGGGCCGGCGGGACCCTGCGGCCCCGGGGTACCCGGGTTGGCGACGACGGCCGCCGAGGGGGTCGAGGTGACGGTCTGGGTCCCGACCGCGTTTTCCACGGTCAGTTCGCAGCTCAGGGTGGAGCCGACGTCCGCTTCGACGGGGACGTAGACCGACTGGGTCGCCCCGGCTATCGCGACTGCGCCGCGCAGCCACTGGTAGGAGCGTTCGTCGGCGTTGCGGTAGCCGTTGGTCAGGCAGGTGATCGGCACGCCGACCTTGGCCTGGGTCGTCAGTTCGACCGTCCCGCTGGGAGCGGTCAGGCCTTCCCCGGTCAGGGAGGCGATCGTGACCGGGCCAGGGGTGTTGGTGATGACGAAGATCGAGGCGTTGCGTTCGCCGTTTCGCGTCGGCGCGAAGGCGACCGTGACTTCGCATTCGTCTCCCGGAGCGATTTCCTGTCCGCTGCAGGTGTCGCCGCTGACGGGGAAGATCGCCGGCGTCCCGGAGATGATCAGCAGCTGCTGGATCTGCAGCGGGAAGTCGCCGGCGTTGGTGATGGTCACTGTTTCGCTCGGCGCCGTGGTGCCGACTTTGACGGTGCCGAAGTCGATGCTGTCGGGGGCGATCACCGCTTTCGGCCCGGCCAGGGCCGTGGCTTCGAACGGGATCACGAGCGGGCTGACGGTGCCGTCGTTCTGGATTTCCAGGCTGGCGTGGAAGGTGCCGGCCACGGTCGGGTTGAACTGAACGTCGACGCTGCAGGTGGTGCCGGGCTCCAGGAAGTCGCCGTTGCAGCTGGAGAAGTTGACGTTGAAGACGCCGGCGCCGGCGCCCGAGATCGTCGTGTTTTCGGCGAGCGCCGTGTAGCTGGACAGGTTCGTGATGTTGACCTGCTGCTGCTGGCTGCCGAAGTAGAAGGGCTGGGCGTCGAAGCTCAGCGAACCGCCCGTAAGGGTGCCGGTCGCGCCTTCGCCCGAGGTCGGGATTTCGAGTTCGTGCTCTTCAGGCTGCCCTTCAAACGAGTCGCTGTAGTCGATGCTGACGTTGCCGTTCGCCGGTCCCAGCGCCTGGGGGGAGAACTTGACCACGAGGTTGCAGGAGGCACCTTCGGGGAGGGTCAGGTTGTCGTCGCAGTTGGAGGCTTCGGCGTCGATCGAGAACGGCGCCGAAGCCGTGACGTTGCCGAGGGTCGCGTCTTCGTCGCCGTTGTTGGTGACCTTCGTGCTCTCCGTGACGGAGGGATCGTGAATGCCGGTGATGGGGAAGGTCAGAGGGCTTACTTCCGCTTCGAGTTCGCCGGCGGCCGAGGCGAGGGCCGGCAGGGCGAGCAGCATCGAGGCGATAGCGAGGAGGGCGGCTACCAGGGCACGGCGGCGGAGCGGCATGGGCGAGATCGACCTTTCGCGTCGAAAGTGGGCAATCCCGCCTCATCGGCGAACCAGACCGTTTCCTTTAATCCGCCCTCACCGGATTTCCAAAACGGGTCGGGTCAACGGCTAGCCTCCCGGCGACAACTAGCGGAGGGAGAAGTCGATGCTTTCCTGGCTGGCCGGCAGGATGATCGCTCGCAATATGAGGTTGGTGCGTGCCGGGGACCCGGGCCCGACCCTGGCGATGGACGCCGACGACATCAAGTTCACCTTCCCGGGCGAGAGCTCGTTCGCGCCGGGCGCTAGCGACAAGCGGGAGCTGGAGCAGTGGCTCGATCGCTTCGTCAGCCTCGGGTTGCAGATCTACCCCGACGAGGTGATCCTCAAGGGGTTCCCCTGGCGGCAGACGATCTGCGTCCGTGGCCAGATCCACCTCGACGACCCCGCGGACGGGCGCGTCTACGACAACCGCTACGTGATCTGGGGCCGCATCGCCTGGGGCAAGCTGCGCGAGTACGAGGTCTACGAGGACACCGAAAAGAGCCGCAAGCTCGACGAGTACCTGGCGAGCAGGGCGTAGGGGGCCGGGCCCGCGGTGGCCAGGAAGGCGAATCCGGACGCGACCGCGGTGCGCGCGGTCGTGCGCGGCGGGGTGCAGGGCGTCGGCTATCGCGAGGCCACGGTGGGTCGGGCGCGGGAGCTCGAGGTGATGGGCTGGGTCCGCAACGGGGACGACGGCGACGTGCTCGTCCACGCCGAGGGGCCTGGGGCGGCGGTCGAGGAGCTACTGGCGTTCCTGCGCGAGGGCCCGGGGGCGGCACGGGTTGCGGAGGTGGCGGTCGAGACGGTCGAGGTCGAGGGCCACGAGCAGTTCGCCGTCCGCGGCGTCAGCGCCGGCGCCTTCGTCGTCCAGGAGCACGCCGCCAGCGCCCACCACTTCGACCTGCGCCTGGAGGTCGAGGGGACGATGCGCTCGTGGGCGGTCCCGAAGGGGCCCTCGCTCGACCCCGCCGTCAAACGACTCGCCGTGCAGGTCGCCGACCACGACATCTCCCACAACGACTTCGAGGGCGCGCTCGGCGACGGCCGTGTGATCGTCTGGGACCGCGGGGCCTACGAGCAGGGCGGCCGGGTCGCCTGGCCGCAGGCGCTCGAGCGCGGCCACGCCGTCTTCGTCCTCCACGGCGAGAAGCTGCGCGGCGGCTTCGCCCTGCAGCGCACCCGCCCCGGCGAGAAGCCGCAGTGGCTGTTGATCAAGCGCAAGGACGAGGAGGCAAGGCCGGGCTCGGACGTGGTCGCCGAGCAGCCGCGCTCGGTGCTCAGCGGCGAAGCGCTCAGCGATGGATGACGTCGACGTCCTCGCAGGCCCGCGTGCGGTCGCCGGGGTCGACGGCGAGCCGGTCGTGGCCGGAGCCGCAGTCGACCCGGTCGCCCGGCAGGTCCTGGGCGACGTCGATGTTGTCGCCCCCGGCGCCACCGAAGACGCGGTCGGGGAGGAGGTCGTCGGCGATGCCGCCGACCGAGCTGTGGTTCTCGATCTCGTCCGGGCCCTTGCCGCCCTTGGCGATGTCGCGGCCGGGGCCGATCGCGAGGTTGTCGCGGCCGCGGCCGGCGAGGAGCAGGTCGTTGCCGTCGTCCCCTCTGAGGAAGTCCCTGCCGGGGCCGCCGAGGAGACGGTCGTCGCCGGGCCCGCCGGACATCGCCACGCGTTCGGCCACGACCGGCCCGGTGAAGGCGGGCCCACCGAGGGCGCTGACGGTGTCGTTGCCGCCCTTGGCGACGGCGCGCACGGTCACTGCCCCCGCTCGCGGGACGGCCATGGTGACGTCGGCGTCCTGGGCACTCCCGTCGGCCTGGGCATCGAGGTTGACGCCGATCGCCTTGGGCCCGAGCTGGCCGATCTCGATCCGCTCCGGGGCGGCGGTGCCGGCGACGTTCAGTACCTTCGGCTCGTAGCTCTCGGCGATCGAGACCTCGATCTCGGCGGCGCCGGTCTCGGGGCTGGCCCCGGGCGCGAGCGGCCCGTCGCCGAGGTAGCCGAGGAAGGGGGTTCCGGTCGCGGTCGAGTATTCGATCCGGTCGAGGTCGAAGACGGTCGGAGTGCCGCCGGCGCAGACCGTCGGGCCGCTGTCGAGGTTGTTGAAGACGACGATCTCGTCGCCTTCGCGGTAGATGTGGGTGACGCTGTTGGCCTGGTCGACCACCTTCAGCACGTCGCCCGCCGGGCCGGCCGGCCCGGCCGGGACCAGGGAGCAGGTGACCGCCACGCCTCCCTGCGCCGAGGCGGCTGTCGCCAGCGCCACCAGCAGTGCCGCGGCGAGGAGCGCGAGTCGGATCTTGCCCGGGCCGATCGTCACGCGGCCAGCCTATCCCCCGAGCTCCCGGCTACCGTGGGCATATGACTCCCAGCGTGGACGAGTTGGCGGTTGCGGACGCGCCGGGTGCCTGGTCGTCGCTGGGGTTCGCGGTAGACGGTGAGACCTGTGTCTGCGGAGATGTGCGGATCCGCGCGGCGGGTGCCGACACCGGCAAGGGGCTGACCGGCTGGTCGCTCCGCGACATCGGCAGCACCGAGCTGGACGGACTGCCGACGAAACGGTCCGATCGCGAACCGCCAGGCGAGCGACCGCCGCACCCGAACGGCGTCACCGCCCTCGACCACGTCGTCGCGATCGCGCCGGCGCTCGACCGCACGGTC
>DATBXZ010000189.1:0-3690 GCA_036513995.1 Solirubrobacterales bacterium
CCGAGAGCGACATGCCGCGACCGCCCATGCCGTCGCGCAAGGTCGTGTCGTAGAGCTTCACCTGTTCCATTCGATGCCTTTCGAGTCTTGAAGTTCGGGGAGAGGCCACGAGGGCCTGCCTGCGCGGCACGAAGCCGCGCCAGCCGCTAGGCGGCTGCGGTAATTCGCCCGATCGACTCGATGCAGGAAAGGCGGATCATCAGGAGCTCACCTTACTCGCCGCGTCGACCCCGGCCGGCATCTCGACGAAGTCGAGCCACTCCAGGTACTCCTCGGCGCGGCCGTAGAGGGCGTCCTCGAACTTGGCCTGCACGTGGGTGGTTATCTCGCCCGGTTTGCCGTCGCCGAGCGGGTGGTCGTCGACCTCGCGCACCGGCACCAGCTCGGCCGCGGTCCCGGTCAGGAAGACCTCCTCGGCCAGGTAGAGCTCAGCCCGGGCGATGTCGCGCTCGACCACGGTGTAGCCGAGGTCGCGGGCGATCTGGATCACCGACTTGCGGTTGATCCCGTCAAGGATCGAGGCGACGTGCGGCGGCGTCACGATCTCGCCGTCGCGGACGACGAAGATGTTCTCGCCCGAGCCCTCGCAGACGAAGCCGCGTTCGTCGAGCAGGATCGCCTCGTCGTAGCCGGAGTTGGCCGACTCGGTCTTGGCGAGGATCGAGTTGAGGTAGGAGCCCGAGGCCTTGGCGTGCGGGATCGAGCCGCCGGGACTGATCCGGCGCCAGCTCGAGACCTTGGCGCGGATGCCGCCGTTCTTGCTCTCCTCGCCGAGATAGGCGCCCCAGGGGAAGGCGGCGACGATGACGTCGATCGGCGCGTCCTTGGCGTAGAGGCCGAGACTGCCGTAGCCGCGGTAGGCGAGCGGCCGGATGTAGGCGGAGCGGAGGCCGTTGCGGGTCAGCAGCTCGTGGGTCGCCTGGCGGATCTCCTCCGCCGAGTAAGGCAGCTCCAAGTAGTAGAGCTCGGCCGACTTCTGCAGCCGGTCGAGGTGATCGGCGTGGCGGAAGATCGCCGGGCCGCGCTCGGTCTCATAGCAGCGAATGCCCTCGAAAACCCCGGTCCCGTAGTGCAGGCCATGGCTGAGCACGTGGGTCTGGGCCTGCTCCCAGGGCACGAACTCGCCGTTCTTCCAAATCAAATCGACCTGCTCCATGTTGGAGGGAAGTATGCCCGATCAAACGCAGGGCTTCACCCCCGAAGCCGCGAATGACGGCTAAAAGCAACGAAGGAGGCGCAGGACCCGATGAAATCCAGATTTCTTCCGAAGCTCAGCTACTCGAACGTGATCGCGACCATCGCGCTGTTCGTCGCCCTCGGCGGTGCCGCGGTCGCCGCCGGCCTGCCGAAGAACAGCGTCGGCGCCAACCAGCTCAAGAAGGGCGCCGTGACCGCGGCGAAGCTGAAGAAGGCCGCGGTAACCAGCGGCAAGCTGGCCCCGAAGGCCGTGATCGTCGGCAAGCTCGGCCCCAACGCGGTGCTGCCGGGCAACATCGGCAACGGCGCCATCACCAGCGCCAAGATCGGCGCCGGCGCGGTGATCGCCAGCTCGATCAAGAACAACGTGGTGACGACTAACAAACTGAACGACAAGGCGGTGAGCACGGCGAAACTGGGCGGCGAATCAGTGACGACGCCGATCCTCGCCAACGGCTCGGTCACGCCCGGGAAGCTGAGCAAAGAATTCGGCGCCCTGATCAACCCGCTGCGCAGCGGCCAGACGCTGCAGGGCTCCTTCGCCGTGGGCGGCGCCGGCAAAGAACTGACGGTGGCGATCGGCGGCCAGACGTTCCAGTTCCCACTGGCGAACGCACCGACGGTCAACGTGATCAATCCCTCGACCGCGACCAACGGGGCCTGCACCGGCCTCGGCAGCGGCCAAGCGCCGGCCGCGGTGGCGGGCAACCTCTGCCTCTACGTCACCACCGCCACCAACCTGAAATCGCTGGCGGTGCCGGCGGCCGGCGTCAGCCGCTTCGGCTTCGGCTTCGAAGCAACCGCGGAAGACAAAGAAAAACCGTTCTCGGCCTACGGCCAGTGGGCGGTAACCGCTCCCTAGGCGGCGAGCGCCGCGAGGACCGCGTCGGTCATCTCGGCGGTCCCGACCTCGACCTCGGCGGGGACGTCTGGCATCGGTGGAGTCGCCAGCGTTCCCGCCGCCAGGTCCGGAGTGCGCAGGCCGCGCTCCAGCACCGCGTCGACCGCCGCCTCGATCCGGGCCGCGTCGTCGGGGCGCTCGAGGCCGTGGCGCAGCATCATCGCGACCGAGAGGAAGGTCGCCAGCGGGTTGGCGACACCGTTGCCGGCGATGTCCGGGGCGGAGCCGTGGACCGGCTCGAACAGGCCCGGGGCGCCGTCGGCGCCGAGGCTGGCGGAGGGAAGCATCCCCAGCGAGCCGGTCAGCATCGCCGACTCGTCGCTGAGGATGTCGCCGAAGAGGTTCTCGGTGACGATCACGTCGAAGTCGGCCGGGCGCGAGACCAGCTGCATCGCCGCGTTGTCGACCAGCAGGTGGTCGAGGGCAACGTCGGCGTAGTCGGGGGCGATGCCGGTGACGACCTCACGCCAGAGCCGCGAGGTCTCGAGCACGTTGGCCTTGTCGACCGAGGTGACGCGGGGCTTGCGCCCAGAGCTCTCGGCGCGGCGGCGGGCCGCCTCGAAGGCAGTGCGGGCGATCCGCTCGATTTCGCCGGCGTCGTACTCGCAGGTGTCGTGGGCGGAGTCGCCGTCGCGGCCGCTGGCGCCGAAGTAGATGCCGCCGGTGAGCTCGCGGACGACGAGCAGGTCGGTGCCGGCGATCCGCTCCTCGCGCAGCGGGCTGGCGCCGACCAGGGCTGGGCTGGGCCGGACCGGGCGCAGGTTGGCGTAGAGGCCCATCCCCTTGCGCAGGCCGAGCAGGCCCTGCTCGGGGCGCGGCGCGTCCGGGTCGGTGGTGTCCCATTTGGGGCCGCCGACGGCACCGAGCAAGACCGCGTCGGCGGCCCGGCAGACCGCCAGCACCTCGTCGGTTAGGGCGGTGCCGTGGGCGTCGATCGAGCAGCCGCCCATCAGGCGCTCGTCGAACTCGAACTCGCCCAGGGACTCCAGCAGCTGCCGCGCCGCGGCGACGATCTCAGGGCCGATCCCGTCTCCGGGCAGGACGACTATGCGGGGGGCGTCGCTCATGAAGGCGGCACTCTAGCCTCGATGTTGAGGCGCACGTAGTCGAGCACCAGCGGCTGCTCGGACTCCGCCAGGATCGCTTCCGCGAAGGGGCGCCGCTGCCGCTCGGGCAGCTGGGCCAGGAGCGGGCCGAGGGTAACGGTCGAGGTGAACGCGAGCGGGTCCGGCGGCTGCACCGGCTTCGGCTCGAGCCAGCAACGGGCCTCGGAGAACCCGGCGGCCCGCAGCCGCCCTTCCGTCGCCTCCGGGCCGGCGAAGTTCCACATCCCCGTCGCCGCGGCGAAGTGGCCGGAGAACTCGGGGCGCGCGACGACCTTGGCGATTACCTCCGCGTGCCTGGCGACGTTGCCCTCGCCCCCGCACTGGGCGACCAGGCGGCCGCCGGGCCGCAGCGCCGCGCGGAGGCGGGCGAAGAGCGCGTCGTGGTCGAGGACCCAGTGGAACACGGCACTCGAGAAGACCGCGTCGACCGGCTCGGACATCTCCACATCGAGGAGGTCCGCGACCAGGGCCTGATCCTCGGGCCGC
>DATBXZ010000190.1:0-3691 GCA_036513995.1 Solirubrobacterales bacterium
GTCCGGCCAGCCTCGCCTCCAGCGCGGCGCTCCTCTCGCCAGCGTCGTCCCCGGGCTGGACGACGGCGTTGAGGGTGAGGAAGGCGCGCCCGCCGGCGCGGCAGAGCGAGAGCTCCGGCAGGACCAGCGAGCCCGGCGAGAACGAGGACCAGGTCGAAGAGGCACCGCCCGCGGCGGCGAAGGCGAAGCCGCCGAGCCAGACCGGCCCGGCCCCCGCCGGCAACCCACGCGGCTCCTCGAGGATCGCCTCGCGACCCGTTCGCAGGCACTCCTCGGCGACGTCGGCGAAACGACCCTCCCCGCGCGACGCCGCCTCGTGTGCGACCCCCAGCCCGGCCAGGGCGAACTCGCGGTCCGGCTGCTCCCAGCAGAACCAGCGGTCGGAGGCCAGGCGCGAGGCGAAGACCGCCGCGCAGGGGTCGGCGAGCTCGGTCTCGACGGTGACGCTTACGAGAGTGCGGCGCCGCCGCTGGACGGCCCTGGCGACGAGGTCGGAGAGGAGCTCAGTCGCTGCCACGGGCGATGGCGATCTCGCCCGTGCGAACCATTTCCACGAGCCCGTGGGGGCGGACCATGCGCTCGAAGGCCTCGATCTTGTCGGCCGAGCCGGTCACCTCGATCGTCATCGTGCGGCGGGCGACGTCGACGATCTTGGCCCGGAAGATCTCCGCGAACTGGATTATCTCGGCCCGGTTCTCAACCGCCGAGGAGACCTTGAACAGGGCCATCTCGCGAGCCACCGTCTCCTCCGGCTCCATGTCGCGGATCTTGAGGACGTTGACCAGCTTGTGCAGCTGCTTGGTCACCTGGTCGATCGGATGGACGGCGCCGTCGAGGGTGAGGGTGACGCGGGAGACGCTGGGGTCGTCGGTCGGGCCGACCGCGAGGGTGTCGATGTTGAAGCCGCGGCGCGAGAAGAGGCCGGCGACGCGAGCCAGCACGCCCGGCTTGTTCTCGACCAGGATCGAGAGGATGTGCTTGCGGCCGCTGAGTTGGCCAGGCAGGTGCAGGTCCTCGAGCTTGACCGCCTGCGGGGTCCCGGCCTCCATCAGCGCACCGCCCTCGGCGCCTCGACCATGTCGCGGGCGGCTTCGCCCGGCGGGATCATCGGGTAGCAGTTCTCCTCCTGGGCGACGCGGACGTCGAGCAGGACCGGGCCCTCGGTCTCCAGGGCCTCGACCATCGTCTCCTCGAGGTCGGCGGAGCTCTCGCAACGCAGGCCGGTGGCGCCGAAGGCCTCGGCCAGCTTCACCCAGTCGGGGCTGGCGCCCATCTCGACCGAGCTGTAGCGGCGGTCCCAGAACAGCTCCTGCCACTGACGGACCATGCCCATGTAGCCGTTGTTCATGAGGAAGACCTTGACCGGGATCTGCTCGGTGACGCAGGTCGCCAGCTCCTGCACGTTCATGATCAGGCTGCCGTCGCCGGCCAGGCAGACCACGGTCTCGTCCGGGCAGGCGACCTTGGCCCCAACCGCCGAGGGCAGGCCGAAGCCCATCGTCCCGAGGCCACCGGAGTTGATCCAGCGGCGCGGCTTGTCGAAGCCGTAGTACTGGGCCGCCCACATCTGGTGCTGGCCGACGTCGGAGGTGAGGATCGCGTCGCCCTGGGTTGCACGATGCATCGCTTCGACCATGAACTGCGGCTTGATCTCGCCGTCCTTGCCGGGCTCGTAGAAGAGCGGGTGGTCCTGCTGCCAGGACTCGATCTGCGTCCACCAGGCGTCGAGGCGGCTCGCATCGGTCTGCAGTGCCCGGTACTCGCGGGTCAGCTTCGGCAGCACCAGCTTGACGTCGCCGACGATCGGGATGTGGGCGCCGACGTTCTTGGAGATCTCCGCCGGGTCGATGTCGATGTGGATGATCTTGGCGTGCGGGGCGAACTCCGAGAGCTTGCCGGTGATGCGGTCGTCGAAGCGAGCGCCGATGGCGACGATCAGGTCGGCCTGGTCCATCGCCGTGTTGGCGGCGTAGGTGCCGTGCATGCCCAGCATCCCCAGCCAGCTCTCGCCCGAGGCCGGGTAGCCGCCGAGGCCCATCAGGGTCGAGGTGACCGGGAAGCGGTCGGAGGCAACCAGCTCGCGCAGCTGCTCGGCGGCGTTGGCGTTGATGACGCCGCCGCCCGTGTAGAAGATCGGCCGGCGCGCGTTGGCGAGCGCTTTGGCGGCGATGCGGATCTGTTTGATGTTGCCCTCGGTCGAGGGCTTGTAGCCGGGCAGCTCGACCGGCTCCGTGCGCGGCTGGTAGTCGATATCGGCGCGCGAGAGGTCCTGCGGGATGTCGAGCAGGACCGGCCCCGGCCGCCCGGTCGAGGCGACGTGGAAGGCCTCGTGCACGTACTCGGGTATCTGGCGCGCGTCGGTGACCTGGAAAGAGTGCTTGACGAAGGGCAGGGTGGCGCCGAGGATGTCGGCCTCCTGGAAGCCGTCGGTGCCGATCAGCTCGGTCCGCACCTGGCCGGTGATGAAGACGGTCGGGACCGAGTCCAGCATCGCGTCGGCGATCGCCGTGACCAGGTTGGTCGCGCCCGGGCCGGAGGTGGCGAAGGCGACCCCGACCCGGCCCGAGGCCTTGGCGTAGCCCTCCGCCGCGTGGCCGCCACCCTGCTCGTGACGGACCTGGACGTGGCGGAAGTCGGCGTCGACCAGCGCGTCGTAGGTCGGCAGGTTGGCCCCGCCGGGGATCCCGAAGACGTCCTTGACGCCCTCGGCCTTGAGGCTTTCCATCAACGTGTCCGCGGCTCTCATGGGACTGGCGATGCTACCAGCGCGCAGGCGCCGCCCGGGCGCGCGAGCGAGTGCTGGTTACGCCTGGCCAGCAGGGGATTTGGTCGGGTTCCAACGGGTGTGGGGATCGATCGAGCTCTCGATCGCGTTGCCCTTGTAGCGCTCGATGATGTGGATCATCGACTCGACCAGCTCCTCGCCCAGCAGGGTCGGCTCGAGGCCGAGGTCGAGCAGCTTGGTGTGGATCGCGTTGTAGTAGTGCTCTTCCTTCTCAACCCGCGGGTTCTCGTAGTGGCGGATCTCGACCGCGTAGCCGAGGTGCTCGCCGGCCTGCTTGACCAGCCCGGCCAGCTCCAGGACCGAGAACTGCTCGGTGAACTGGTTGAAGACGCGGAAGTCGCCGCGCGCGGCCGGGTTGGCGACGGCCAGCTCGACGCAGGCGATCGTGTCGCGGATGTTGAGGAAGCCACGGGTCTGGTGGCCGGCGCCGTAGACGGTCAGCGGGTGTCCGATCACCGCCTGCAGGCAGAAGCGGTTGAGCACGGTGCCGAAGATCTCGTCGTAGTCGAAGCGGGTGATCAGGCGCTCGTCGCCGGCGGTCTCCTCGGTCTCGATGCCGTAGACGACGCCCTGGTTGAGGTCGGTCGCGCGCAGCCCCCAGACCCGGCAGGCGAAGTGGATGTTGGTCGAGTCGTGGACCTTCGAGCAGTGGTAGAGCGAGGCCGGCAGCTTCGGGAACGGCAGCGTGTCCTTGCGCCCCTTGTGCTCGATCTCGATGTAGCCCTCCTCGATGTCGATGTCGGGCTGGCCGTACTCGCCCATCGTCCCCAGCTTGACCAGGTGGCAGTCGGGGACGTGGTCGCGGATCGAGAAGAGCAGGTTGAGGTTGCCGATCACGTTGGCGTACTGGGTCTCGACCGCCTTCTGGCGCGAGGCCATCGAGTAGGGCGCCGAGGCCTGCTGGCC
>DATBXZ010000191.1:0-2680 GCA_036513995.1 Solirubrobacterales bacterium
GAGCCGGTACGTCGGCGCTGCCGGTGCGGTGGGCGATCGCGTCGCGGATGTCGCGCATCGGCCGGGCGCTGCGGACGTCGGGCAGGACGTCGAAGTTGTGTGGCTCCGGCGGCGACAGGGTGAACCACTCGAGCGACTCGCCGCCCCAGGGGTCATGCCCGGCCTCGGGGCCGTTGACGCGGCTGAGGATCGCGTTGACGAGCGTCATCACGACCCCGGCGGCGAGGACCAGGGTGCCGATCGAGGCGATCAGGTTGTAGGCGTTGACGCCGGTGCCGTCGAAGAACTTGTAGGCGTCGATCACCTGGCCCTGCTCGCTGCCGGCGAGGAAGAGCGGCACGAAGGCGACGAGGATGCCGGCGGCCAGCGTCCAGAAGGAGATGCGGGCGAGGCTCTCGCCCATCGTCCGGCCGGTCATCTTGGGGAACCAGAAGTGGAGGGCCGCGAAGCCGCCGAAGACGGCGCCGCCGACCAGGGCGAAGTGGGTGGCGGCGGTGGCGTCGGTCGTGTTCTTGAGCTGCCAGGCGGCACCGACCATCGACTGCTCGATCTCCGCTCCGAGGCCGATCGAGATCGCCGAGATCGCGCCGAGTGCGAACAGCAGCGGGGCCCGCATCCGCAGGGCGCCGCCGACCATCGTCGCGATCAGGTTGAAGACGACGAGGCCGAAGGGGACGATCAGGGCCAGCGACATCAGCATCGCGAAGTACATCCAGCCGATCCCGATCGGCGCGGTCAGCATGTTCTGCATCCAGGCGAGGGTGCCGAGCACCGCGATCGCCGCCAGCGACCCCATCACGACGCCGCGGTTGACGAGGGGCCGGCCGGAGAAGGTGGCGACGATCTCGGCGATCGTGGCGAAGGCGAAGATCAGAATCAGCACGTAAGCGCCGGAGAAGAAGATCCAGCTGAAGTGCTGCCAGAGCAGCGGCGCGCCGCCGGAGCCGTCGGCGAAGAAGATGCCGTCGTAGTTGCGGTCGATCATCAGCATCGTCAGCGCCGCAAGCAGCACCGGGCCGATCACCAGCATCAGCCAGCAGCTGACGGTCGCCGCCCAGGAGAAGACCGGCACCCGGCGCCAGGCCATGCCCGGTGCCCGCATGTTGCGCAGCGTCGTCAGCAGGTCGATCGCGACGAAGACGAAGCCGAGGGTCGCAAGGCCGGTCGCCGTGGCCCAGACGTCGACCCCGTTGTTGGAGAGGAAGGCGAGCTCGCTGAGCGGCGCCAGCGGGTTGACCCCGGCCTCCGAGGGGGTGAAGAGGAAGCCCGCGTAGAGCACGGTGGCGCCGGCGGCCCAGAGGGCGACGCCGATCTGGCCGAGGCGGGGAAGGGCGGTGCCGCGGGCGCCGATCTGCAACGGCGCCGCGTAGTAGAAGAAGCCGAGCGCGAGGGGGATCGCGAAGAGGAAGACGGCGGTGGCGCCGTAGTCCGAGAGCATCCGGTTGAAGGCGACCGGCGAGAGGAAGGTGTTCTCGGGGATCGCCAGCTGCAGGCGCATCAGCAGCAACTCGACCACGGCGATGAAGAGGAAGCCGAGCGAGCCGCCGATCAGGATCCGGCCGAGATCCTTGTGGTCGGCGCTGGTCGCCAGCTGGACCCAGCGTGGCCGCTGCTTGCCGGGGAAGCCGTCGACGACCAGCTCGGGGCGGGGCGTGTCGCTCATGGCACTTCTCCGTTTTCGATCAGGCCGACGACGCGTTCCTGGGCACTCTCGATGTCGGCCTTCTGCTGCTTGAGGAAGGCTTCGTAGGCCTGCGGGGAGACGACGTCGACGTCGGTTCGCATCGCCCCGTAGGCCTGGCCGGAGAGGGTTGCCGACTGGCCGCTGTATTCGCCTTCTTCATCGGCGTTGAAGACGATCTCGTTGGTCTTGCCGGGGACGGCGTCGCGCTTGCCGGAGAGGTCGGGGACGTCCCAGGTGTGGACGACGTCGGTGGAGAGCAGTTCGAGCTTGACCGCGGTGTCGACCGGGACGACCAGCTTGTAGTAGGAGAAGGCGCCGTTGGGGTAGTCGTAGCGCCAGAGCCACTGCTGGCCGGTCGCCTTGATCGTCAACGGCTCGGTCTTGGCCGCGGCCAGGCCGGCGGCGCCGGTGGTCGGGGTCTCGCGAGCCTTGTCGGTGAAGACGACGCTGAGGATGAAGATCGCGGCGGCGAAGACGGTGAGGAGGGCGCCGACGCGGAACTGGACTCGGCGACCGCCGCCGCCCGTGCTCGGGGCCGCGCCGCGCTCGGCCCGGTACTTGCGCACGGCGTAGACCAGCGCGACGTTGATCGCGACGACGACTATCGCCGCGGCGACGAAGCCGATCTTGAGCAGAGTGTCGATCTGGTCGGTGCCAGGAGAGTGCGGCGTCAAAGCGCGGCCATTCTAATCACGCGGGACGGCGCGCCGGCTGCTCCTGTGCCCGGCACCTACCTATACTCGCCGACCCTATGAGGAGGCGCTCCCGGCCATCACCCGCACTCGGGCTCGCGGTGCGGGCCGGGGCGACGGGCGTCGTCGCTGCCGCGATCGCCGTCCCGCTGCTGCGCCGCCGCCTGCGGATCCCGGCCCCGGTGACGGTCGCCGCCTGCGCCGGGGGGCCGCTCGCGCTCGCCGTTCTGTTCCCGCGCTCCAAGAAGCGCGACGTCGCCCTCTACGCGATGCAGATGTGGGCCTTCATCATGGTCCACGAGCT
>DATBXZ010000192.1:0-3890 GCA_036513995.1 Solirubrobacterales bacterium
GAACCACTCGGCCCGGTCGACCTCGGGGAACTCGCGCTCGCTGCCGCTGCGCGGCGGCCACTCCATCGCGAATGTGTTGCTGCTCAGCTCGGCCGGGTCGAACTCCCCCTCGGCCGCCCAGGCCTCGACCACCTTGCCCGATTTCTGGCGCACCGAGCCGAGGTCGACCAGGGCCTCGACGTCGAGGTCGGGAGCCGCGCCCAGCTCCTCCCCCAGCTCGCGCAGAGCGCAGTCCCGCGCCAGCTCGCCCTCCTCGTATTCCCCCTTCGGAATCGTCCAGGCACCGAGGTCCCGTTTGGCCCAGTAGGGGCCGCCGGGATGGACCAGCAGCACTCGCGGCTCCCCCGCCTCGAAGCGGTAGAGGAGGATGCCGGCGCTGCGCCTGACGGACATGCCCTGAAGGTACCCGTCTAGGTCGGCGCGAACCGGGCACCCGGAGAGCGAACCGGGCGCTAGATGCGGCCGGCCTCGAGCAGGCGGCTGAGGAAGCGCTGGGTCTCCGGCTGCTGCGGGGCGACGAGCACGCGCTCCGGTGGGCCCTGCTCGACGATGCGGCCGTCGTGGAGGAAGGCGACCTCGTCGGCGACCTCGCGGGCGAAGCCCATCTCGTGGGTGGCGATCACCATCGTCATCCCCTCGGCCTTGAGGTCGCGCACCGCGGCCAGCACCTCGCCGACCAGCTCCGGATCGAGGGCGCTGGTCACCTCGTCCAGCAGCAGCGCCCGCGGCCGGCCGGAGAAGGCGCGGGCGATCGCGACCCGCTGCTGCTGGCCGCCGGAGAGGCTGTCGGGCCGGTCGTCCTCGCGGCCCGCGAGCCCGAAGCGGGCCAGCAGCTCGCGCCCGCGCTGCTCCGCGTTCGTGCGGGAGATCCCATGTGCCCGCATCTCCCCCAGGACCACGTTCTCGAGCGCCGTCATGTGCGGAAAGAGGTTGTAGGCCTGGAAGACGAGACCGAGGCGGCGGCGCACCTCGACCGGCTTGACCGCCGGGTCGGTGATCACCTCGCCGTCGAGGAAGACGTCGCCGTCGTCGATCTCCTCGAGCAGGTCGATGCAGCGCAGGAGGGTCGACTTGCCGGAACCCGAGGCGCCGATCAGCGCCACCGCCCGGTGCTCGCCGACGGTGAGGTCGACGCCGTCGAGGACCTGGCGCTCGCCGAAGGCCTTGGTGACGCCGCGGACCTCGAGCACCGGGGCGGCGGAGGCAACGCTCATCTGACCGCCCCCTCGGGACCGCCGCCGATCCGGTCGACGACCCGCGCCAGCGGCACGGTGATCGCCAGGTAGAGCAATGCCGCCGCGATCAGCGGCGTGAAGTTGAAGGTCTTGTACTGGACGATCTGGGCGATCCGGAAGGCCTCCGCCGGGCCGAGGATCGAGACCAGGGCGACGTCCTTTTGCAGGGCGACGAAGTCGTTGAGCAGCGGCGGCGCCACCCGGCGCACCGCCTGCGGCAGGACCACGTGCCGCATCGCCTGCCCGTCGGTCAGCCCCACCGCCAGCGCCGCGTCGCGCTGGCCGCGATGGACCGAGCGGATGCCGGCACGGTAGACCTCGGCGACATAGGCGCTGTAGGAGAGGGTGAGGGCGATGCCGCCGAGCACGACCGGGTCGGTCGGCAGCCCGGTCAGCTCCAGCGCCGGGACCCCGAACCCGACCAGGTAGACGAGCAGGATCGTCGGGAAGCCGCGGAAGAGGTCGACGAAGACGACGCCGAGCAGGCGCAGCGGGAACAGCGCCGGTGCCCGGCTGGTCCGCAGCAGGGCGATCACCAGCCCGACCACGAGGACCGCGATCTCGACGACGACGAACAGCTTGACGTCGAGCCAGAAGCCTTCGAGGACTTCGGGGAACGCTTGCTTGAAGATGCTCCACGAGAAGAAGGTTTCCCGCACGACCGGCCAGCCTGGGCTGGTCAGGATCCAGGCAGCGAGGCCGCCGATGACGACGACCGTGGAGGCCGCCGCGATCGCCTGGCCGCGGCGGTGATGGCGCCGCTTGGCGGCCTCCCTTTCGAGGCGGCGATCGCTGATGACGGCGGACGTGGACAAGCGAGCCGCCGATTCTGAACTCGGCCGGGGACGGCGCCGCGTGCAGCCGCCTCAGGGCTGGGAGCCGGTGCTCAGTGCAGTTCGGGAGCGCCGGCGGCCTGGCTCATCCAGCGCTTGTTCAGCTGTTCGAGCTGGCCCGAGGCTTCGAGCGCGTCGACCGCCTTGGAGACGCAGGCGGTCAGCGCCGAGCCCTTGGCGAGCAGCGCGCCCCACTGGTCCCCTCCCGGAGCGGGGAACTGGCCCACGACCTTGGCCGCCGGCACCTGGACCGCGGTCAGGTAGAGCGCGGTCGGCAGGTCGACGACGACGGCGTCGATCTGTTCGTTCTTGAGGGCGGTGACGACGTCGTCGGAGCTGTTGAAGACCTGCGGCCGTTCGTCGGGCTGGATCACTTCTTCGACGGCTTCGAGGCTGGTGGTACCGATCTGGACGCCGATCTTGGCGCCCTTGAGATCGGCCAGCGAGCTGGCGCCGGCGGCGTCGGAGTCCTTCAGCGCGACGACGGCCTGGTTGGCCGTGTAGTACGGCGAGGAGAAGTCGACGGCCTTTTCGCGGGCCGGGGTGATCGAGATCTCGTTGACGTCGAAGTCGAAGTCCTTCGGCCCCGGGGCAAAGGAGGCGTTGAAGGGCTCCACCGTCCACTTGACCTTGGCCGGGGCGTAGCCGAGCTGCTTGCCGATCGCGTAGGCGACGGCGCTCTCGAAGCCTTCGCCGTTGGCCGGTTCGTCGTCTTCGAAGTAAGGCGGGTAGGCGGGCTTGTCGGTGGCGACCGTGAGCACGCCCTTGTTGTGGGTCGGCAGCTTGCCGGGGGTGCAGGCCGTGGCCGTCGCGCTCGTTTCGTCCTTGCTGCTGCCACAGCCGGCGAGCAGGAGGAGCACCGGGACGAGGACGATGGTGGCTGAGAGTCTCTTCATGACGGTCCCGCTGAGCGGGAGCGACGATCCTAGTTCAATCCGATCGGGTAGGTCGTGAATCCCTCCGACCCGTCGCGGTCGCCATCGTCGCATTTGCACTCCGCCCGGCTCTCGTCTGTAATCCCGGCATGGAACGCGATGAGCTGCGAGCAGCCCAGGCCCCGCTGAAGGAACGCTACGAGAGCGAGCCCGAGGCGGCCCTGGTCACTCTTTCGGCCAGCGGCAGCCTCGGCGAAGGCGTCTCCTGCTCGGTCGACACCGGCCGCGCCCTGGCCGAGGCCGGCCTCCACCCCGCCTCCGGGGGCGACGGCTCGCTGCTCTGCTCCGGCGACATGCTGCTCGAGGCCCTCGCCGCCTGCGCCGGTGTGACCCTGCGCGCGGTCGCCACCTCGCTGGGCATCCCGGTCGAGTCCGGCACCGTCCACGCCGAGGGCGACCTCGACTTCCGCGGCACCCTCGCTGTCGATCGCGACGCCCCGGTCGGCTTCCGCGCGATCCGCCTCGACTTCGAGCTCGAGACGGAGGCGAGCGAGGAGGAGCTGGCCACCCTGCTCAAGCTGACCGAGCGCTACTGCGTGGTCCTGCAGACGCTGGCCAGCCCGCCGCAGCTCTCGGCCAACCTCGTGGCGAGCTGAACTCCGACCGGGTCAGGCGCCAACCGGGCCCGGGCGCAGGACGTCCGGGTCGTGGCCGGGGGTAACGCGGGCGCCGCCGTCACGCAGGGCGCGGAGGCGTTCGGCGGAGCGGCGCTGCTCGGCGAGGTCGTCGCCGAAGGCGGGAAAGCGATGGTCGTCCAGCCCCGACGCGTAGTGGGAGACGTCGGCGCCGACGATCAGGTCCCCGCCGAGGCGGACAGACTGGTGCCCCGGCGTGTGGCCGGGCGTCAGCAGCAGCTCGATCGAGCCGTCGCCGAGGAGGTCGTGGTC
>DATBXZ010000193.1:0-7318 GCA_036513995.1 Solirubrobacterales bacterium
CAGCATGCGCCTCGACGCCGATCCGCGCGGCCACCAGGAGTACGTGACGGCGCTGATCAACGGCGGCGGGGAGAGCGCCCCCGACGGCGGCAGGAAAGACCTCTACAAGCTCGCCGTCGACAACCGCATCACCCCGGTCGGCCGCTGGATCAGGAAGTGGAGCATCGACGAGCTGCCGCAGCTCTTCAACGTCCTGCTCGGCGGCATGACCCTGGTCGGCCCGCGCCCCGCCATCCCCTACGAGGTGGCCGAGTACCCCAGCTGGTACCTGGAGCGCTTCTCCGTCAAGCCCGGCCTGACCGGCTACTGGCAGGTCAGCGGCCGCAACGAACGCACTTACGAGGAAATGGTCCGTCTCGACATCGAGTACGCCGAGCGGCGCTCGCTGGCCCTGGACCTCTCAATCCTCGTCAAGACCCCGTGGATCGTCCTCAGCAGAAAGGGAGCCGAGTGAACCCGTCAGGAGCAATAGGCACCATGGTCGTCGGATACGGCTACTGGGGCCCGAACATCGTCCGCAACGTCGTCGAGCGCCCGGAGTTCCGCCTGATGGGGCTCTGCGAGATGGACGAGGGCCGCGCCGAAGACTTCCGCCGCCGCCATCCCGGCGTCTGGGTCGAGAGCGACTACGACGCCGCCCTCGCCGATCCCCGGATCGAAGCGGTGGCGATCGCCACTCCCCCCCACACCCACTACAACCTCGTGCGCCGCGCCCTCGAGGCCGGCAAGCACGTGCTGGTCGAGAAGCCACTGGCCAGAACGGCCGACGAGGCGGCGAAACTGGTCGCCCTCGCCGACGAGCTCGGCTTGACGATGATGCCCGGCCACACCTTCGTCTACAGCCCTTCGGTCAACAAGGTCCGCGACCTGATCCAGACCGACGAGCTCGGCGAGATCTACTTCGTCACCTCCTCGCGCATGAACCTCGGCCTCTACCAGCAGGACGGCGTCGTCCTCGACCTGGCGCCGCACGACCTCTCGGTCCTGCTGCACTGGCTCGGCAAGCCGCTGGTCGAGGTCTCGGCCACCGGCCGCAGCGTCTTCCAGGACGGCGTCCACGAGACCGCCTTCCTCACCCTGCGCTTCGAGGGCGGCACCCAGGCCAACGTCCAGCTCTCCTGGCTGGCGCCGCGCAAGGTGCGCCAGATGGTCGTGGTCGGCTCCCGCCGCATGGTCCACTACGAGGACACCTCGGCCGACGACTCGGTGCGGATCTACGACCGCGGTCTCGACTTCTCCGAGCCGCCCGCCAACTTCGGCGAGTACCGCCTCACCTACCGCAGCGGCGACATGGTCGCGCCGCGGATCCAGGCGCTGGAGCCGCTCAGCCAGGAGCTGCAGGACTTCGCCGCGGCGATCCGGGAGGGCACCACGCCGGTCTCCAACTCGCGCCTGGGCCTGGAGATCGTGCTCGGCCTCGAGGCACTCGAGCAGTCGCTGGCGAACCGCGGCGAACCGGTCGCGGTCCGTCCCGTCGACGAGGTGCTGGCCGCCGGCCGGCAGACCCTCGCCGCGGGCCCCGGCGACGCCTAGCCCTGGGGAGCGCTGGCGCGCGGCGCCACGCCGAGGAACTCCAGCTCGGCGAGGTAGACCATCACCGTGTGGGCCACCAGCTGACTCAGCGTCATGCGCTGCCTCAGGGCCTCCTGCTCGAGCACCGCTTCGGTCTCCGGGTCGACCGTCAGGTCGAAGGCAGCCTGCGGCTCCTGCGGCCTCTGGTCGGCCAGGAAGCGCGGCGGCACGATCGGCCTGCGGCCAGCCTTGAGCTTGCGGGCGTAGTGGAACAGCGCCGTCCGCGTGCCGGCGGCGATATCGTCGCCCAGCTGGGTTTCGATTCCCGAACAAGCGAATTTTCCGAGTGCGACTCTCATGGCTTCTCCCTATGAACTCCTCGGAGGTGGTCGGGGTTTGCACCTGCCCAGCGAAGTTCCTCCTAACTTCAATCCCCGATTCCTCCTAAATTCAGCCCCCAAAAACCTGCGCAATTCCACCCGAATTAGTTGTGCAAATCCGGGCTCTTGAGCCTGCGACTGAAATTTGGACAAATATTGGGCATTGACAAGTAGCCCGATCGTCCTTAATCCTCTGCGCCGCAGCCTCTCTTAGGACCACCCACCCGGCAAGCTGCGAATCCCCAATTTGGGATGTATTTCTTATCCAAGTCTTTGCATCGAGTTGGTTCCAGCTTTGTTTCATGAAAAGCGCAGAGCAAATCGAAAAAACCAGTAAATGCATGCGGTGAGCATGCGGGGGAAACAGAGATGAGCAGTACGCCCGATGAAGCAAGAGATGCTCGCGGGACCACCAAACTCACTCGCGAGGCCGTGGCGCGCGCCAAGGCCGGCGACTCCGAGGGGCTGCACTATCTGTACGTCCGCTACGCCGACGACGTCCTCCGCTACGTGACCAGCTTCATCCGCGACCACCACGAGGCCGAAGACATCACCCAGAACGTCTTCGCCAAGCTGATGAAGGCGATCCAGAAATACGAGCAGCGCGAGGTCCCCTTCGATGCCTGGATCCTGCGCGTGGCCCGCAACGCCGCCCTCGATTATCTGCGTGCCAAACGGGCGATCCCGACCGAGGAGGTCAGGCTCGCCGACACCGGCAGCGCCCAGACCGGCATCGACCGCGGCCGCGCCCTGCGCCAGGCGCTGGAAGAGCTGCCCGAGGATCAGCGCGAGGTGCTCGTCCTCAGGCACATCGTCGGCCTCTCGCCGGTCGAGATCGCCGGCACCCTCGACAAGACCGAGAGCTCGGTCCACGGCCTCCACCACAGGGGCCGGCGCTCGCTTCGGGCCAGCCTGGTCGAGCTCGGCGCCGCGCCGGTCGTCGCAACCGCCTAGCTAAACGGCGTCGCCACTTGCCTCGTCGGCGTCGAGGTCGTCGAGGATGCGCTGGGTGATGCGCCCGGCATTGAGCTCGGCCGCAAAGTAGAAGGCCGCGTGCTCGAGCAGCTGCTGAGCCGAGACGCTCTGCTTTTCCGCCTCGGCCTCGAACTGCAGCCAGACGTCGGGGTCGATCTCGAGATCGAGACTGACGTCCTCTCGCGTCTGGCTCTGCCGCAGGAAGCCTGGGTACGGCCAGGCCGGCCGGCCGGCGCCCTTGTCGCTGAGGTAGAGGCGGATCGCGTTCCCCGTCGTGCCCGGAACCCGGAGCTCGCCGTCGCGCTTCTCCCCGGCCAGCGCCTCGAAGGCGAGTCGGCTCAATCGTACGGTCACGGAACGCCTGTTGGCGGCCCGCCCGGGTGTCAGATCAAGTGCCTCTGCCTTCGTTTTCATGGCTCCCCCTACTTAATCCGTTCTTTCGGATGGATCACCGCTACCCGCGACGGGAACAGAATAACTGTCCAGGCTGGATTTACTCACTATTTGGTCGTCCAGGCGTGGGCACTCGTACTTTT
Organism: Solirubrobacterales bacterium; assembly: GCA_036513995.1. Taxonomy (GTDB): domain Bacteria; phylum Actinomycetota; class Thermoleophilia; order Solirubrobacterales; family 70-9; genus VAYN01. The sequence goes on from DATBXZ010000193.1 coordinate 3,404, forward strand.
TCGGCACCCGTCAAACCCTCCAGCCGTCTTTCTTACCGACGGTCGCGCCGGCCGTCAGGCCGCGGGCGTGATGCGATAGGCGTCGAAGACGGACTCGACGTTGCGCAGACGGGAGATGCACTGTTTGAGTTGCTCGGTGTCCCCCACCTCGACCACGAACTTGTTCTTGACCATCGGGTGGTTGGTCGTGCAGGAGGCCCCGATGATGTTGATCCCCGCCTCCGAGAAGGTACGCGAGAGGTCCTCCAGTAGACGGGTGCGGTCGAAGGCGTCGATCTGCAGCTCGACCCGGTAGGAGGCTTCGTTTTCGCCTTCCCAGCCGACCTCGACGAACCGTTCCGGGGACTTTTTCAGCGCCTTCACGTTCTTGCAGTCGGCGCGGTGGATCGTGATCCCCCGACCCAGCGAGACGTAGCCGGCGATCTCGTCGCCGGGGACCGGCCGGCAGCACTTGGCGAGGCGCACGGCGACGTTCTCGGCGCCCTTGACCGCGATCCCGTAGTTGGAGGCGTCCTTGGTGCGGCGAGCGTGGTCGTCGCGACCGCGGACCGGCGTCGCCGGGTGCTCCTCGACCGCCTCGCCCGCCTTGAGGCGCTGCATCAGCTTGTTGGCGGCGGTCTTGGTCGAGACCTTGCCCTGGCCGAGGGCGATGTAGAAATCGGTGCCCTTGCGGAAGCCCATCTCGCGGATCACGTCCGCCAGCAGCGGCGAGCCGGCCAGCTTCTGCATCGGCAGGCCGCGGGCGCGCAGCGCCTCCTCGAGGCCCTCGCGGCCGTCGCGCTCGGCGTCCTCGCGGCGCTCCTCTTTGAACCAGGCGCGGATCTTGTTGCGGGCGCGGCTGGTCCGCACCAGCTTCAGCCAATCCAGCGAGGGCGCCCGTTTCTGCTTCGCCGTCAGCACCTCGACGATGTCGCCCGACTTCAGCTGGTAGTGCAGGGGCACGATGTTGCCGTTGACCTTGGCCCCGACGCAACTGTGGCCGACGTCGGTGTGGACCGCGTAGGCGAAGTCGAGCGGGGTCGAGCCGGCCGAGAGGTTCTTCACTTCCCCCTTCGGGGTGAAGACGAAGACCTCGTCCTCGAAGAGATCGACCTTGAGCGACTCGAGGAACTCGGCCGGGTCCTGTTCGCCCTCGGCCTCGACCAGCTGCCGCAGCCAGGTCATCTTCTCCCGCTTCGGGTCGTTGCCGCCACCCTCTTTGTAGGCGACGTGGGCGGCGATCCCGTACTCGGCCAGCTTGTGCATCTCCTCGGTCCGGATCTGGATCTCCAGGGGCTTGCCCTCGGGCCCGATCACGGTCGTGTGCAGGGCCTGGTACATGTTCGCCTTGGGCATCGCGACGAAGTCCTTGAAGCGGCCCGGCAGCGGCTTCCAGAGCGAGTGGATGACGCCGATCGCGCCGTAGCAGTCTTTGACCGAGTCGACGATCACCCGCATCGCCGTGAGGTCGAAGATCTCGTTGAACTCGCGGCCCTTCTTCGCCATCTTCGTGTAGATCGAGTAGAAGTGCTTGGCGCGGCCGGAGATCTGCGACTCGATCCCGACCTGTTCCAGCTCCTCGGCGAGGAACCGCCCGGCGTCGCTGACGTAGTTCTCGCGCTCGTCGCGCTGCTGGGCGACCAGCTGTTTGATCTCGGCGTACTTGCGCGGGTGCAGGGTGGCAAAGGCGAGGTCCTCCAGCTCCCACTTGATCGCGTGGATCCCGAGGCGGTGGGCGAGCGGCGCGTAGATCTCCAGCGTCTCGTGCGACTTCGACATCTGTTTCTGCTTCGGCAGGGCGCCGAGCGTGCGCATGTTGTGGAGGCGGTCGGCCAGCTTGATCAGGATCACCCTGACGTCGGTGGCCATCGCCACCATCATCTTGCGGTAGTTCTCGGCCTGGCGCTCGTCGCGGCTCTCGAACGACATCCCGGTCAGCTTGGTGACGCCGTCGACCAGCTGCGCGATCTCCTCGCCGAATTCGTCGCGGACGTCATCGAGGCTGGCGCTGGTGTCCTCGACGGTGTCGTGCAGCAGGGCCGCGCAGAGCGTCTCGGTATCGAGCCGCATCCCGGCGCAGACCTGGGCCACCCCGACCGGGTGGGTGATGAACTCGTCGCCGGAGTAACGCAGCTGGTCGGCGTGACGCTCGCAGGCGAAGTCGAAGGCGCGCTCGAGCGCGGCGCGGTCGATCGTCGCCACCGCCACCGCGGTGCCACCGTTGCCGTTGCCGTTCGCGCCCGGCGAGGAATCGAACTCCTCGACCACGGCGAAGAGGTCGGCGAGAAGCTCCGAGTGCTCTACGGCTGCTTGGGTCTTTCTAGGTATGGCTGTGCCTCCGAGTGGTCTGCTCTGTAGGCGCGGAACGCGGCCGAGCGCTGCAGATCTGTCCCTTCTGAGGATACGACCCCGACGACGCCCGCACCGCCGCTGGGCTCACCCGCGACCAGGCCAAGCTCGGCGAGGACCCGGAAACAGCGGGCCGCCACCTCGGCGGAAAGCGGGTGCGGACCGGCGCCGGCGAGCGCCTCGCGCAGGGCCTTGCCGCTGACCTCGCCCGCCTCGCGCAGGCGGCGGAAGACGGCGGCGACCGTCTCCCGCGAGGCGAGCTGCTCGGCGGCGACCGCGCGCGAGAACTCGCGCTCCGCGTCGGTCCAGAGCAGATGCAGATAGCCGGAGCCCTCTTCCCGCCCTTCCTCGTCCGCTCGCACCCGTGGCACCCCAGCGCGGAGCGCAGCCGGCTTCGAGAGCGGTGGGTCGACGAGGACGACGTGCTCGAAGCGCTCGGCGACGCCCCCCGGCTGGCGCTCGAGGGTGGCGTAGTCGGTCAGGGCTAGACCGCCCTCGCCGCGCGTGAGGACGCCGTCCAACGCCGCGGCGCCGCAGCGCGAGCAGGCGATGCGGGCGGAGCCGCCGTTGAAGCGGGCCAGGCCGGTGGCGCCCCCGGCCAGGGCGGCGCGGCGCGAGGCGTCGGCGCAGACCGCGAGCACCCCGGCGCCGCTGGAAACCAGCTCGGCGATCGTCACGGTGGCGGGGCCGCTGCCGTGGACGACCGTCCTCGATCTCTCCTCGGGGCGCTCTTGCGGCCCCTCGGTCGACAGGGCCGCCCCGTCCCTGGTGGGCCCGGCCCCGAGGTCGCGCGACAGCTCGGCCTCGAACCGGGGCCACCACTCCTCGTCGGTGCACTCGCACGTGTGCAGCCGCGCCCCGGCGCCGTCGGCTTCGCCGCCGTCAAGCGGGTAGAGCTCGTTGAGGACGACGCGCGGCTCGACCGAGCCGTTCCAGTGGTTGACCTCGAGCCGCACCGCGGCATCCACCGGGTCGTCGTCCTCGACGCCGAGGCTGGAGCGGCCGAAGGCGACGCCGAGGGCACGGTGGGCACCGCTGTGGAGGCTGAAGCGAGCGTGCTTGCCCTCCTTTCCCATCGTGCGCACGTCGCTGACCCGCGCCGAGGGGACCATCAGCCGCACCCCGGGGTTGCCCATCCCGAAGGGCGCGAGCTGGCCCAGCTCCTCGGCGAGGTCGAGACCGAGGCCGACGCCGCCGACCATCGCGTCGATGCGCTGGGTGGGGCGCAGGTCCTCGGGGCGGAGCACGATGGCGGCATGGGCGGCAAAGGCCTCGCGAAAGGCATCGAGGCTCTCGGCCCGCAGCGAGAGCCCGGCGGCAGCGCGATGCCCACCGAAGCTCTCCAGGTGCTCCGAGCAGGCCTCGAGCGCCGCCAGTAGATCGAAGCCGGGAATGCTGCGGCCGCTGCCGCGTCCGCTGCCCTCGCCGTCGAGCGAGACGACGACGACCGGCCGGTGATGGCGCTCGACCAGCCGCGAAGCGACGATCCCGATGACGCCGGGGTGCCAGTCCTCGCCGGCGAGGACGAGGGCGAGACCCTCGCGCAGGTGCTCCGGCAGCTGGCGCCGTGCCGTCTCCGCCGCCGTG
>DATBXZ010000194.1:0-5469 GCA_036513995.1 Solirubrobacterales bacterium
CCAGCACCGAGTTCGGCCACGGTGGCATCGCCGCCCTCGACAGCGCCCATGCCGCCCTCTCGTTGCGCCTCCCGACCTTGATCTCCCCGCGCCTCTCGAGCTCCGACCCGCGCGAGCGCCACGTCGACGTCAGCCACCACACCTACACCGTCCTCGAGCTCCTCCTCGCCCCCGTCGACGTCGCCGTCCCGGAGGGGGAGGGCGGGATCGCCACCGCCCTCGAAGCAGCCCCCGGCACCCACCGCCTCCGCGCCGCCCCCGTCGACTTGGACGCCTACAGCGCCTCGGGTCTCCCGACCACCACCATGGGCCGCAAGCTCCAGGAGGACCCCCTCTTCTTCGCGGCCCCCCTGGCGGCGGGCCGCTTACTCGTCGAGTAACGGCGTCCATCGCCCTCGTGGGCCGCTCGTTGCGCCAAGAGGTATGAATCCCGCCGCCGAGAAACCCGCGTCATGGCGATCGCAGTCAAGCCCGCGGTTCCGTCTGCGCCCGCGGCGCCGGGAGCGGACGCTCGCTTCGCCGGCCTCGTCCTCGACTTCCTCTCCTACCTGGAGCTGGAGCGCGGCCTCTCGCGCAACACGCTCAACGCCTACCGCACCGACCTCCACCAGTACGGCGAGTATCTCTCCGCCCATAACAAGGAGGCGCTGCTGGTCCGTCCGGCCGACGTCGCCGACTTCCTCGCCGAGCTGGCGACGGGGGAGGGACGACCGGCCTGCTCGGCCGCGACGATCCATCGCAAGGCCGCCTGCCTGCGCTCCTTCTACAAGCACCTGCGCCGCGATGAGCTGATCGGCGACGACCCGACCGCGGCCCTGACCGCGCCGCGCCGCTCGAAGAAGCTGCCCCAGGTCCTCAACTACGCCGAGGTGCAGAAGCTGCTGGCCTCGCCGCGCGGCAGCGAGCCGACGACCTTGCGCGACCGGGCCCTGCTCGAGGTGATGTACGCCTGCGGGCTGCGGGCCTCGGAGACGATCGGGCTGGAGCTCGCCGACATCGACATGCGCGAGGGCTTCCTGCGCGCTCGCGGCAAGGGCTCGAAGGAGCGGTTGGTGCCGCTCGGCCGCCAGGCGATCGCCGCGATCAGCGCCTATCTGCGCGGCGGCCGCCCGAAGCTGATCGGCGAGCGCCACGAGCCGAAGCTGTTCGTCAACTTCCGCGGTGGCCCTCTGACCCGCCAGGGCCTCTACAAGATCGTCCAGCGCCATGCCCGCGACGCCGGCCTCTCCGGTCGCATGAGCCCGCACACCCTGCGCCACAGCTTCGCCACCCATCTGCTTGCCGGTGGCTGCGACCTCCGTGCCGTGCAGGAGATGCTCGGCCACGCCGACATCGCCACGACCCAGATGTACACGCACCTCTCCGGCGAACGCCTCAAGGAGGTCTACTTCAGCGCCCACCCGAGGGCCAGCGTCGAGTAGAACTCGGGCATGCCCGAGTTGCCCGAGGTCGAGACCGTCGCGCGCCAGCTCGAGCCGGAGCTGGAAGGTCACCGGATCGAGTCGCTGGAGGTGCTGGACGAGCGCTGGTCGCGGCCGCTGCCGGCGGCCGAGCTGGGTGCCGTGGTCAGCGGCCGCACGATCGAGGGACTGGGACGGCGCGGCAAGTACCTGCTGCTGGGGCTGGACGGCGGTCGGACCCTGGTCATGCACCTGCGGATGACCGGCAACTTGGTCCTGGTCGAGGGCGACGACGTGCTCGACCCCGCGGAGGGGCGGCGGCTGTACGAGGCCGAGCGCTCGGCCTCTGCCCGCCACCTGCGCGCCCGCTTCCTCCTCGACGATGGCCGCGAGGTCTGGTTCACCGACCCGCGCCGCTTCGGCGAGGCCTTTCTGATCGACGACGTCGACCTCGAGGCCCGCTTCGCCGGGAAGGTCGGCGTCGAGCCGCTCTCGCCCGATTTCACTCCCGAGGCGCTGGGGGCGATGGCATCCGGCCGCACGGCGCCGCTGAAGTCGTTCCTGCTCGACCAATCGGGGGTCGCCGGCGTCGGCAACATCTACGCCGACGAGGCGCTCTACCGGGCCCGTCTGCACCCGCTCTCGCCCGCCGGCTCGATGAAGCCCGAGCACCTGGTGGCGCTGCGCGACGCCGTCGTCGCCGCCCTGGAGGCCGGGATCGACCACGGCGGCTCCTCGATCGACGACTACCGCGACGGGCGCGGCGAGAAGGGGACGATGCAGGACGAGTTCCTGGTTCACACCCGCGAGGGACAGCCCTGCCCGTCCTGCGGCGGCGAGATCGTCCGCATCGTCGTCGGCGGCCGCTCCACCTACTTCTGCCCCAACTGCCAGGTGAAACTGCGCAAACGCCCGCGCCGTCGTCGCGCCAAATAGGCCGCTTCGCCGTCCGGTCCGTCGGTCACCTTTGATCTCATGGCCGGGAAGACCGTAAAGACGGAGGCGATCGTCCTGCGCAGCATCCGCTACGGCGAGGCCGACCGAATCCTCCACCTCTACTCGAAGACGCGGGGCCGGTTCGGCGCCATCGCCAAGGGTGCGCGCAAGCCGAAGTCGCGCTTCGGCGGCCGCTTGGAGCCGTTCTTCCGCCTCGACCTGATCCTGCACGAAGGCCGCGGCGACCTGATGACCGTGACCAGCGTGACGACCCTCGACGGCTACCCTCGCCTGCGTTCCTCCGGTGCGGCGCTGACCGCCGGCGCCCGTGCCTGCGACGCGATGCTGCGGCTGCTCGACTCGGCCGAGGCCAACCTCCCCGCCTACAACCTGCTCAGTCGCTACCTGGCGTTGCTCGACGACCCCGAGCAGCCGCGCGGCACCGGGCTGGAGGTGGCGCTCTCCTTCCGGCTGAAGTTGGCGCTGGTGGCGGGCTTCGCACCGGAGTTGGCCTCCTGCGCGCGCTGCGGAGAGGCCGAGCATCTGGCCGGTTTCTCCGGGGCGGCTGGAGGCGTCGTCTGCGCCGGCTGCGAAGCCGGATCCTTCGGTCTCTCCGAGGAAGCCCACCGTTTCATGGTCGAAGCCCTGGCGCTGCCGTTGGCAGAGGCTCCCGTGGCCGAGCCCCTGGCTCTACGCCAGGTCGAGCGGGCTGTCGGCGAGACCCTCGAGCATCATGCGCACGTGCAGCTGCGGGCAGCGGCTTAAGATCGGTCGGTGCCCGCCACCACCTTCGAGGATCGCGTCCAGGCCTGGGAGGCCGAGTTCCTCTCCGAGCACGCGACCCGCTCCTATCCCGCGCGGCGTGCGGTCGAGGAGGCCGACAGCCCGCTGCGGACGCCGTTCCAGCGCGACCGCGACCGCATCGTCCACTCCAAGTCCTTCCGCCGGCTCAAGCACAAGACCCAGGTCTTCGTCGCCCCCGAGGGCGACCACTACCGGACTCGCCTCACCCACACGCTCGAGGCCTGCGGGATCGCTCGCACGGTCGCCCGGGCGCTGGGCTTGAACGAGGACCTGACCGAGGCGATCGGACTCGGCCACGACCTCGGCCACCCGCCTTTCGGGCACGCCGGCGAGGACGCCCTCGACACGGCGCTGCGCGAGCGCTGCGGCAGCCGCTTCCGCCACAACGAGCACTCGCTGCGGGTGGTCGAGGTGCTGGAGCGCGACGGCCAGGGCCTCAACCTGACCGAGCAGGTTCGCGACGGCATCCTCAACCACAATGGCGCCGCCAAGCCGGTGACGCTGGAGGGCCGGATCGTCAAGCTGGTCGACCGCGTCGCTTACATCAACCACGACATCGACGACGCCCTGCGAGCGGGGATCCTGGCGCCGGCGGACCTGCCGGCGGCGGAGATCGAGCTGCTGGGGCCGACCGGGTCGCTGCGGATCGACACCCTCGTCCGCGACATCGTCGAGCGCTCCGCGGGCGCCGGCGACATCGTCCAGGGCAAGGAGATCGGCGGGGCGATGCTGCGGCTGCGCAAGTTCATGTTCGATCGCGTCTACCTCGGCCCGGACGCCCAGCGCGAGCACGAGCGGGTCGAGCGCACCATGTACGGCCTCTTCGATCACTACCTCGAGCACCCCGGCGAGCTGCCCGCCTGGGACCCCGGCGCCGACGAGTGCCAGCGCGTCGCCGACTACATCGCCGGCATGACCGACCGCTTCTGCATCGCCAAGTTCAGCGAGCTGACGATCCCCTCGGAGGCGAGGTTCTAGTGGCGCTGATCTCCCCCGAGAGCTTGGACCGGGTCAAGCAGGCCGCCGACATCGTCGAGGTGATCTCCGCCCACACCGATCTGCGCCGCGCCGGCGCCCGCTGGACCGGCCTCTGCCCCTTCCATGAGGAGCGCACCCCCTCGTTCTCCGTCGACGCCCAGGAAAAGCTCTACCACTGCTTCGGCTGCGGGGTCGGCGGCGACGTGATCAAGTTCGTCGAAGAGAAGGACGGGCTCGGGTTCGCCGAGGCGGTGGAGCTGTTGGCCGACCGCTACGGGGTCGAGATCGAGCGCGAGCAGGAGGACCCGCGGGCGGAGGCCAGGCGCCAGCAGCGCCGCCGCCTCGAGCAGCTGCTGGAGCGGGTTGCCTCCTACTACTCCAGCTACCTCTGGGAGGCGCCGGAGGCGGGGAGGGCGCGCGAGTACCTGGCCGAGCGCGGGCTGGGGGAGGAGGCGCTGCGCGAGTTCGGCGTCGGTTACGCCCCCAGCGCCTGGGACAAGATCCTCGTCCGCGGCCAGCGGGCCGGCTTCAGCGTCGCGGAGCTGCACGGCGTCGGCCTCGTCCAGCGCGGGCGCGAAGGCAAGGAGTACGACCGCTTCCGCTCGCGGATCATGTTCCCGATCCGCGACCGCCGCGGCCGCACCCTCGGCTTCGGCGGTCGCGCCATGCGCTCCGACCAGGGCGCCAAGTACGTCAATACGGCCGAGACCGACTTCTTCCACAAGAGCCAGCTGCTCTACGGGGTGGACAAGGCGAAGGCGGCGATCGCGAAGGCGACGCGGGCGGTCGTGGTCGAGGGCTACACCGACGTACTGGCCCTGCACCAGGCGGGGGTCGAGGAGACCGTGGCGGTGATGGGGACGGCGATCACCGGCGAGCAGGTGGCGGCGCTCTCGGGGATGGTCGAGGAGGTGGTGCTGGCGCTCGACGCCGACTCAGCCGGGCAGGAGGCGATGCTGCGGGCGCAGCGGGTCGCGGCCGGGCGCAAGATGCGACTGCGGGTGGCCGCGATGCCGGCGGGCGAGGACCCGGCGGAAATGATGGCCGCGGCGGATGGCCCGGAGCGCTTTCGTGCCCTGATCGACGCCGCCGTCGAGCTTAATGCCTTCCAGGTGGGGCTGGTGCTCGACCGCACCGACGTCGCCTCGCCGGCGGAGCGCGACCGCGCCCTGACCGAGGTGGCGCCGATCCTCGGCGCGATGGGGGAGACGGCGAGCCGCGACGACCTGGTCCGCCAGGTGGCCGAGCGACTCGACCTCGAGCCGGCGATGGTGATGGGCCGGATCGTCGCGGCGCGGCCGGCCAGCGGCGGCCCCGAGCAGGCACCGGCGCGCACCGGCACCGCCCCCGC
>DATBXZ010000195.1:0-2814 GCA_036513995.1 Solirubrobacterales bacterium
GGGAGCCGGTCTCGCGGGCCTACAGCTCGTTTTGGTTTGCCCGGCGGCGCGGGTTCGAGCCCGAGGAGGATTTCGCGAAGGCGGTCGAGCGCGAGCTCTCGGGCGGGCGCTCGAGCCTTCCTCGCCAGGATCTGAGGGAACACGTGCACGACGGCGAATACGCGTCTCAACTCGAAGCGGTGTTCGACCAGATCGATCGTGCCCAGGTCCGGGTGCTCCTGCTCGAGGAGCTGCATGCCGATCCCCGGGCGGTCGCGAACGAACTCCTGGCCCCCCTCGGGGTGGAGATACCGGCCGATGTCTCGCCGCCGAGCCGGACGAACTCCTCCGCCCGGCCGAGGTCGATGCTGCTCGCTCGGGTCGGGAGCTCGCCGCGGGTTCGCGGGCTCGTGCGACCGTTCCTCTCGCCGTCGATCCGGGGCTCGGCGGAGCGGCTGATCCGGCAGGTCAACGACGTCCCCTTCAAGCCGCCGCCGATAGACGAGGACATTCGCCGGCGCCTCGCTGCGCACTACCGGCCCCAGATCGACGACCTCGCCGCGCTGCTCGGTCGCGACCTGAGCAGCTGGAGCTTGGACTAGCGCCCGATGACTCGAACCGAGGGCCAGCTGGCCCTGCTCAGTGCCGGCACCGAGGCGCGCCGCGAGGCGGTCCGCGGAGAAGCCGAGGCCATCGCCCGCGGCGTTGACTGGACGACCCTTTCGGGCCTGCTGCGCGCACGCAAGCTGCTTGGCACGCTAGGTCCGCGCATCGTCGCGCTGAGCGACACGCCGGACCCCCTCTTCGTTGAGGAGGTCGAGCAGGCGGTCGAGTCCGGGCGCCGACACGGGTCGTTCCTGCAGCTGCTCACCGGGCGGTTGACGGCGATGCTGGGCGAGGAGGGGATCGTCTCCGCGCCGCTGAAGGGTCCGCAGCTGAGCGAGGCGATCTACGGCGACCCGGGCCGGCGGCTTTCGAGCGACATCGACCTGCTGATCGCTCCGGAGCGCCTCGCGGCCGCGGTCGAGGTGGTCCGGGGCCTGGGGTACGAGAGTCCGACCGACTTCGTCTACGAGTCGGGGTTGCCCCTGCTCCACTTCGCTCTGCTCCACCCTCGGGACGAGCTGCCGCCAGTGGAGCTCCACTGGCGCGTCCACTGGTATGAGGAGCGCTTTGCCAAGGAGATGCTCCTGCCACCGGCAGGGGGAGAGGCAAGCTGGCGGCCGGAGCCAGCTGCGGAGCTCGTCGAGCTGCTGCTGTTCTACGCGCGAGACGGTTTCGTCGACCTCCGTCTCGCCGTCGACCTCAGCGCCTGGTGGGACGCCTTTGGGGGCCGGCTCCAAGCTGGCGCAATGGCCGAGCTCCTCACCAGCTATCCCGAGCTGGAGAGGGCCGCGACCGCGTCGCTGAAGGTGAGCGAGTGCGTCGTCGGGCTGCCGGCGTCGCGGATCCTTGGCGCGGCACCGAAGCTGACGGTGCGCGACCGCCTTGCGATCAGGCTGGCCGACCCGAATCCGACCGCTCGTCGTTCCCAACTGCACGCCGACATGGGGTTCATCGATGGACTGCTGACGCCGACCCGCGACCTCGGTAAGTTCGCCCGCCGGCAGATCTTCCTTCCTCGCGGAGTCTTTCACCAGTACGCGAGGCACGCGGACTTCCGCGCCCGCTCTCCGCTCGACTATGCCCTTCGAGTGCTTGCCCGTTTCGGGATCGCAGGGCTGCGTGCGTTGCGACGCCCGGAGTACGTATGACCATTCCCGGGTTACAGCAGGTCAGCGCACGAGGCTGATCATGGTGTCCATGTAGCCCTTGCAAACGTCATCCCACAGGTAGCCGCGTCGGATGACGTCGCGGCCCCGGCTGGACAGCTCGTCCTGCAGCGCCGTCGAGTCGAGGACGGTGCGGATCTTTCTCGAGAGTCCTGCCGGATCGGACTCGAACAATTGGTCGGGGTAGGGGAGCACCTCGCGATTGAACGGGGTATTGAGGGCGAGGGTCGGGGCGCCGGCGCCGAGTGCCTGCAGCAGCGCCGGGTTGGTGCCACCGACCGAGTGGCCGTGGACGTAGACGGCGCTCTGCCCCCAGAGCTGGGACAGCAGCTGCTGATTGGAGACATGGCCGAGCCACTGGACCCTGCCCTCGTTCTGCATCGCCTCGAGCCGCCTCTCCAAGGGGGAGGCGAAGTTGGCGCTGCCGACCACGATCGCTCGCGGAGCCTCGGTGCCGAGTTGATCGAGAGCGTCGAGGGTCAGCTCGACGTTGTTCTCGGGGACGAGGCGGGCGACGACCAGGAGGTAAGGCTCGTCGGGGATGCCAGCGTGATCGAGCTCGTCCCTGCCGACGTCTTCGAGGATCGGCGCCCCGTAAGGGATGAAGGTCGACTCACGGTCGAACAGGTCCTCCCAGATCGAGCCGATCGCGCGCGAGTCGCAGATCAGCCGATTGGCGGACATCGCGCTGGCCCTCGCGCCGGCGCGAAAGACCGTTTTACCCAGCTTGCTCCACTTTCCCCGCTCCCACTCGATCCCGTCGGTATTGACCACGACCGGCAGTCTCGCGGCGCGTAACAGGGGACACCAAAATCCATTTGCGATATTTAGCATCAGGACCGCGTCGAAGCGACGCAGGCTGGCGTCGAGCGCTGAGCTCAGGCCGAAGGTCGGGGTCGATAGAGACTTCGAGTCACGACCCGGAGTCGCGACGCATTGCACTCCATTGACGGTCCAGCTGCGATGTCCGTTCTCCCGTGCGCGGCAGTAGACGGTTACGTCATGACCTGCTCGCACGAGGTACGGAGCCAGGTATCGGACGAGCGTCTCGTAGCCGCCGTAA
>DATBXZ010000196.1:0-2380 GCA_036513995.1 Solirubrobacterales bacterium
CCCCGGGTGCTCGGCGAGCCGGTAGACCGGCCAGCTTCGCGGCGCCTCGACCCGCTGGCCGTCGAAGTGGAGGCTGCGCGCGGAGGCGCCGGCAGGCGCCAGCACGCTTGCCCAGCAGGCCAGCAGGGTCAGCGCCACGACCCCAGCCCAGGCAGGCGGCGCCGGCGCGCGGAAAGTCCGTGGGCCTCGTCGGCTCATTCGCTGCACTCTCGCTACAACCGCCCCGCCACCCCGAAAGTTGCTCCCCGGCGGGCGCGGTTTTGCAGCCGATGCCCCGAGCTGGATTCGAACCAGCGGCCTATCCCTTAGGAGGGGATCGCTCTATCCAGCTGAGCTATCGGGGCCGGATCGCCCCATCGTAGATCCCCGCGGCTAGCCGTAGAGGCTCTCGGAGGCGAGCTCCTGGGCGCGGCGGCTCCAGAGCTTGACCTCCATGAAGAACTCGTCGCCGTAGCCCTCGAGGGCGTCGAGGGCGATCAGGGTGAAGCGGTCCTGGGATATCTCCTCCTGGTCGACGGTCTCGCCGTCGAGCTCGGCGGTGGCGGCGACGGCGTTGCGCAGCAGCGGCCGGCCCCAGACCAGGGTGACGGCGCCGGCGCGGCCGTTCTCGCCCTGCCAGCGGCCGATCACCTCGTCGTTGAGGTCGATCCGCCAGTCGGCGTTGTCCTCGGCGAGGACGTCGGTGAAGTCGGCCTTGGCCTGGAAGTCGGAGGGGTCGCCACCCGGGGGCTGCACGTAGGAGACGTGGCCGAACAGCTCCAGCGTCCCCTCGACGCTCTCGGTGTTGACGGAGCAGGGGACCCAGACGCGGCCGCCCCAGGCGCGCTCCGGGAACCAGTCGACCTCGTCCGGCGTCGCCGCTCCCTCCGGCAGGTCCTCGATCCCCTCGACCGCCTCGCGGAAGCTGGCGGTCAGCCGCTCGGCGAAACGCCCGTGCGGAATCCCCTCCTGGGTCGAGTCGGCGATGAAGCGCGGGATCGGTCGCGGGTTCGGCGTCACCCGCTCAGTCTCCCAGGGCCTCGCGCAGGTCGCTTGCCGCCCGCTCGGGCGGGTAGATATTGATGTCGACGCCGGTGCCGAGCTCGAAGCCGGCCTTGATCGTCAGGCGGGGAGCGATGTCGATGTGCCAGCCGAACTCCTCGGCCCCGTGGGGGGCGGTGCGGATCCAGAGGTTCAGCTCCGGCGGCCCGTCGAAGCGGGCGGCGAGGACGCGCATCGCGGTGCGGATCATCGCCGCGCCGCCCTCGTCCTCCTCGAAGCGGGGGGAGGAGCGGCGGGGGATCACCCGCAGCTCGAAGGGGGAGCGCGAGGCCCAGGGGCAGACCAGCGCCGCCTCGTCGTCGATCGCGACCAGACGCTCGCCGCGCCGAACCTCCTCGACCAGGATGTCGCCGAGCAGGCCGGAGCCGGCGGTGCGTTCGGCGTAGGCGCCGGCGCGCTCGCGCTCGCGAGCGACGGCGGCGGGCACGAAGGGCAGCGCGTAGAGCTGGGCGTGGGAGTGCTCGAGGGAGGCCCCGGCGCCGCCTCCCTCGTTGACGATCACCTGCACGTAGGAGGCGCCGGCGTGGGCGCGCATGCGCTCGCGCCAGGTGGCGATCGCCGCGGCGAACTGCTCCTCGCCCAGCTCGGCCATCGCGGTCACGTGCTGGGGGGAGTTGACGATCACCTCGTGGTCGCCGCTCGCCGGCCGCGAGGAGAAGAGGTCCGGTTCGCCCGCCTTGCGCGAGGCCAGCAGGGGGTCGCCGCTGCTGGCGAAGGCGCCGGCTTCGGCACCGGTCGCGCTGGTGCCGCCTTCGTCCCCACCCCCACCCAGCGCCGGGTAGAGGTTCGGCACCACGCGGGTCAGCCAGCCGGGGCTGTCGGCCGGGCCGCCGCCCGGGCGCAGGGCGTAGCGCTCCGGCGGCGTGCGGTCCTCGTGCCCCTCGCAGAAGGGGCAGTTCTCCGGCCCCTTGGGCGCGGCCGGGCGGGCCGAGAAGTTGTCCGGTCGCTCGGCGCGGCCGGGGGCGAGGATCGTCCGCAGCCCGCTCAGCTGGTCTATGCGTATCTCGGGGGCGCTCAGGACCGCGAGGGGGGGAGGTCGTCGGGGGTCTCAGGCGGGGGCGGCGCGGGGGGCGCCGGAGGGGTCGGCGGCTTCGCTTTGCTGCCGCCGGCTTTGTGGTCGGCGCGGCCGAGGAAGGGCTCGAGCACGTCCATCGGTAGCGGGAAGACCACGGTGGTGTTCTGGTTGCTGCCGATTTCCAGCAGCGTCTGCAGGTAGCGCAGCTGCAGCGAGGCCGGGTTGGTGCTGATGATGTCGGCCGCGTCGGTGAGCTTCTGCGCCGCCTGGAACTCGCCCTCGGAGTTGATGATCTTGGCGCGGCGCTCGCGCTCGGCCTCGGCC
>DATBXZ010000197.1:0-15378 GCA_036513995.1 Solirubrobacterales bacterium
CTTCGAGGCCGGGTCGATCACTCTGACCACGCGGCTGATCGAGGGCCAGTTCCCGAACTTCCGCCAGCTCCTCCCCGAGTCCTACGAGCACGACGTGCGGCTGCCGCGCGGTGAATTCCTCGACGTCGCCCGGCGGGTCAGCCAGCTGGCCCAGCGCAACGCGCCGCTGCGGCTCTCCTTCAGCCCGGGGGAGCTGACGGTTGCCGCCGAGACCCCCGACGTCGGCGACGCGGAGGAGACGATGCCCGCCGCCTTCGAGGGCGAGCCGCTGGAGATCGGCTTCAACCCGGAGTTCCTCAAGGAGGGCATCGAGAGCGTCGAGGGCGAGGAGGTGCTGCTGCGGCTGATCTCGCCGCTGCGGCCTGGGCTCCTGCAGCCGGTCGAGGGCGAAGACTTCCGCTACCTGGTGATGCCGATCCGGCTCAACGTCTGAGGCTGGGGGCGGGTGCTCGTCACCGCGATCGAAGCGAGCCCCGTCCGCAGCCTCGACCGCGTCCGGGTCGAGCTCGAGCCCGGCATCGTCAGTGTCGTCGGCCCCAACGGGGTCGGCAAGACCAATCTCGTCGAGTCGCTCTACTTCGCCCTCACCGGCCGCTCCTTTCGCACCTCTGACCGCCGCGACCTGATCCCTTTCGGCGCCTCGCTGGCGCGGGCGGAGGCGACGGTGCGCGACGCCGACGGGCTCGAGCGGCGGCTGCTGGCCTCGATCAGCCGCACCGAGGGTCGGCGCCACCTCCTCGACGGCAGTCCGGCGGACCCCGCGACCCTGGCCCGCAACCGACCGCCGGTGGCGGTCTTCGCCCCCGACCGCCTGACCCTGATCAAGGGCCCGCCCTCGGAGCGCCGAGCTCACCTCGACGGCTTCGCCGCCGCTCGCTGGCCCGCTCGCGAGGAGCTGCGCAAGCGCTACGGGCAGGCGCTGGCGCAACGCAACGCGCTGCTTTCGAGGCTGTCCGGTGGCTCCGGCGCTCCCGCCCAGCTGGACGTCTGGGACGCCAGCCTGGCCGCCGCCGCCGCGCCGCTCGTCGCCGCCCGCGACGAGGCGGTCGCCGAGCTGAGCGGGCCCTTCACGGAGGCCGCCGCCGAGCTCGGGCTGGAGGGTGGGGCGAGCCTCGAGTACGCGCCGCGCGCCGCGGGGTCGGTGGAGGAGATCCGGGCCGGCCTGGAGCAGCGCCGCGATCAGGACCTGCGCCTGGGGCGGAGCTCGTGGGGGCCGCACCTGGACGAGCTCAAGGTCGCCACGGCGGGCCGGTCGTTGCGGCGCTACGGGTCCCAGGGCCAGCAGCGGGCGGCACTGCTGGCCCTGCTCTTCGCCGAGCGCGAGGTGCTGCTGAAGGCCCGCCGCGTGACCCCGCTGCTGCTGCTCGACGACGTCATGAGCGAGCTCGACCCCGGCCGCCGCGAGCGCCTGGTGCGGCGTCTCGATGACGGCGGACAGGCTCTGATCACCGCCGCCGACGAGGAGTCGCTGCCGGCAGGCGCCCTGGCCGCGGTCGTGCAGATGCCGCTTCCCGCGCAGCCCGGCGCGATCGCCGCATGAGCCACCGCCGCGCCCCCCGCCAGGCCTCTGCGGCGATCCGGACGGCGCGCGACCGAGTCTCCCCGCGCACCGGCCTGGCGGCTGCGCAGGCGGCCTGGGCGGGCGTGGTCGGAGAGCGCCTGGCCGCGGTCGCCACGCCGGTCTCGGAGCGGTCCGGGACGCTGACGATCGAGGTCACCGACACGGTCTGGGCGCAGGAGCTGGACCTGATGCAGGTGCAGCTGCTGGAGCGCCTGCGGGGCGAGCTGGGCGAGCTGACGCCCTCGGCTCTGCGCTTCCGCGTCAACAGCGATCGCTTCTAGTCCATTTTTATCCATGATTTGCAGGGAATTCATCACACTTTAGCCGCTCTTCCGCAGCACTCAACTGGTATTCTTATGGCAACTCGTTTTAAACCCCGACCTGTGTGGAGCGAGTCTCCAGGCGTCGGGGTTTTCTGTGTCAACCGGAAGGGACTCATTGCCTGAGAAGAAAGCCAGCTCCTCGACCACCGATGCCTCCTACGGCGCCGGTGACATCACCGTCCTCGAGGGTCTGGAAGCGGTCCGCAAACGTCCCGGCATGTACATCGGCTCGACCGGGCCCCGCGGTCTTCACCATCTCGTCTACGAGGTCGTCGACAACTCGGTCGACGAGGCCCTCGCCGGCCACTGCGACAGCGTCCGCGTCACCCTGCACCCGGACAACAGCTGCACGGTCGAAGACGACGGCCGCGGCATCCCCGTCGGGATCATGGAGAAAGAGCAGCGCCCCGCGGCAGAGGTGGTGCTGACCGTCCTCCACGCCGGCGGCAAGTTCGGGGACGGTGGCGGCTACAAGGTCTCCGGCGGCCTGCACGGCGTCGGCGTCTCGGTCGTGAACGCTCTCTCCGAGCGCCTGCATCTGCAGATCAGCCGCGAGGGGCACGTCTGGTCACAGGACTACGAGCGCGGCAAACCGATGACCGAGCTGGCCAAGGGCGAGGCGACCAAGGCCCACGGCACCAAGATCACCTTCCTGCCCGACCTCGAGATCTTCGAAGAGATCGGCTTCGACTTCGACACCCTGGCCGAGCGCCTGCGCGAGACCGCCTTCCTCACCCGCGGCCTCAGGATCGAGCTGATCGACGAGCGCGGCGAGACCAACAGCGTCACCTTCCAGTACGAGGGCGGCATCGAGGACTTCGTCCGCCACCTCAACGAGAACAAGGACGAGGTGCACAAGAAGGTCATCTACTTCGAGGGCAGCAAAGACGAGGGCGCGGTCGAGGTGGCGATGCAGTGGAACACCTCCTACCAGGAGTCGATCTTCAGCTTCGCCAACAACATCAACACCCACGAGGGCGGCTCTCACCTCTCCGGCTTCCGGGCGGCGCTGACGCGGACCCTGAACGCCTACGCCCGCAACAAAGGTCTGCTCAAAGAGAAGGACGACAACCTCGCCGGCGAGGACGTGCGCGAGGGCTTGACCGCGGTGATCTCGGTCAAGCTGCACGACCCCCAGTTCGAGGGCCAGACCAAGACCAAACTCGGCAACCCGCCGATCCGCGGCCTCGTCGAGGAGGCCGTCAACCGCAAACTGGGCGAGTACCTCGAGGAGAACCCGAGCGACGCGCGCCGGGTGATCAGTAAGGCGATCGACGCCTCGCGTGCCCGTGCCGCCGCCCGCAAAGCCCGCGACCTGACCCGCAAGTCGGCGCTGGAGAACTCGACCTTGCCGGGCAAGCTCGCCGACTGCTCCGTCAAGGACCCGAGCCTGGCCGAGATCTTCGTGGTCGAGGGAGACTCCGCCGGCGGCTCCGCCAAGCAGGCGCGCGATCGCAACACCCAGGCCGTTCTGCCGCTTCGCGGCAAGATCATCAACGTCGAGAAGAGCCGCATCGACAAGGTCCTCGCCAACAACGAGATCCAGGCCCTGATCACGGCGATCGGAACCGGCGTCCACGACGAGTTCAAAATCGAGGACGCCAGGTACCACAAGATCGTGATGGCGACCGACGCCGACGTCGACGGCGCCCACATCCGCACCCTGGTCCTCACTTTCCTCTACCGGCAGATGCCGGAGCTGATCGACGCCGGCTACGTCTACATCGCCAAACCGCCGCTCTACCGGGTCAAGCAGGGCAACCAGGAGACCTACCTCGAGCGCGAGTCCGAACTCGAGGAGCTGCTGCTGCGCGGGAAGCTCGAGGACTTCGAGCTGATCGACGCGGCCGGAGGCTCGAAGAAACTGACCGCGAGTCGCTGGCAGGCCTACGTCCGGCGCTCGAAGGAGTACGAGGGCTGGGGCTCCTCCCTGCAGGCCGAGTTCGGCCACGAGGTCGTTCGCTTCCTCGAGGAGTCGAGCCTGCTCGACGAGGCGGTGGCCAACGTCGACGCCGCGGCCAAGCTGCTCGGCGCCGACGCCGCCGAAGGGGCCCCCTTCGATACCGAGGTCGTCTCCGCCACCGACGAGCTCCTGGTCGTCAAGGCGATCGAACGCAAGAGCGGCCTGGCGCGCACCCACCGGCTGCCGGCGGCGCTCTTCTCGCACTACGACTACCGCAAGTTCGTCGAGGTGCATGAGGCGCTGCTGAAGCAGGTGGGTCGCCCGCCCTTCGAAATCCGCTTCGGCGAGCGCCGCAACGTCGCGATCTCCTTCCAGGCCCTGCGCGGGGCGGTCCTCGAGCTTGCCCGCCACGGGGTCCAGCTGACCCGGTTCAAGGGGCTCGGCGAGATGAACTCCGATCAGCTGCGCGAGACGACGATGGACCCCGCCAGCCGCACGCTGGCCCGGGTCACGCTCCAAGACGCGACCGCCGCCGACCAGATCTTCTCGATGCTGATGGGCGATCAGGTCGCGCCCCGCCGCGAGTTCATCGAGGCCCACGCCAAGGAGGTTCGTTTCCTTGACGTCTAGACCCCAAAGGCTCGATGAGGTGATTGGCTGATGGCGCTCGATGCCCTGACCGGGCGGATCGAGGAGCGCGAGCTCGAGAAGGAGATGCGCTCGTCGTACCTCGATTACGCGATGAGCGTGATCGTCGGCCGGGCGCTGCCGGACGTGCGCGACGGCCTGAAGCCGGTGCACCGCCGCGTCCTCTACGCGATGCACGACGTCGGCCTGCAGCCGACCCGGGCCTACCGCAAGTGCGCCTTCATCGTCGGCGAGGTGATGGGCAAGTACCACCCCCACGGCGACTCGGCGATCTACGACACGCTGGTGCGGATGGCGCAGGACTTCTCCCTGCGCTACCTGCTGGTCGACGGTCAGGGCAACTTCGGCTCGATCGACGAGGATCCGGCGGCGGCGATGAGGTACACCGAGGCGCGCCTGACCCGGCTCGCGACCGAGTTGCTGCGGGACATCGACGCCGACACCGTCGACTTCGGCCCCAACTACGACGAATCGACGCAGGAGCCCCAGGTCCTGCCGGCACGCTTCCCGAACCTGCTGGTCAACGGCACCTCCGGGATCGCGGTCGGGATGGCGACCAACATCCCGCCCCACAACCTGCGCGAGGTCGCGGGTGCGGTCGCTGCCTACATCGACGACCCGCAGATCGACATGGCCGGGCTGATGGAGCACATCAAGGGCCCCGACTTCCCAGGCGGCGGGATCATGAGCCGCGAGGGGATCCGCGACGCCTACGCGTCCGGGCGCGGCAGCATCCGGGTTCGCGCCCGCGCCCACGTCGAGCCGTTGAAGGGGGGCAAGGAGGCGATCATCGTCACCGAGCTGCCGTTCACGGTCAAGAAGCTCGGCGACGGCGGCCTCGTCTCCAAGATCGCCGACCTCGTCCGCGAGAAGAAGCTGGAGGGAATCTCCGACCTCCGCGACGAGTCCGACGGCTCGGGCATGCGGTTCGTGATCGAGCTCAAGCGCGGCGGCCCGCCGGCCAAGGTCGTGCTCAACAATCTCTACAAGAAAACCTCGATGCAGACGACCTTCGGCGCCAACATGGTGGCGCTGGTCGACGGCGTGCCGAAAACGCTGAGCCTGCGCGAGCTGATCCACCACTACGTCGACCACCAGCGCGAGGTCGTCACCCGCCGCACCCAGTACGAACTGCGGCGCGCCGAAGCCCGGGCTCACATCCTCGAGGGGTTGCTGATCGCGCTCGACAACCTCGACGCGGTGATCAAACTGATCCGCGCCTCGCCCGATCCCGACGCCGCCCGCGACGGGTTGATCGCCCAGTTCGAGCTCTCGCGCGAGCAGGCGCAGGCGATCCTCGACATGCGCCTGCAGCGCCTGACCGCGCTCGAGGCCGACAAAGTCCGGGCCGAGCACGCCGATCTGATGGAGCGGATCGGCGAGCTGCGGGCGATCCTCGGCGACGAGGCGAAGGTGATGGCGCTGGTCAAGGAGGAGCTGGCCGAAGTGGTCGAGCTCTACGGCGACGAGCGTCGCACCGAACTGGCCCACTTCGAGGGCGACGTTGGCATCGAGGACATGATCGCCGACCAGCAGATGGTGATCTCGCTGACCGCCTCCGGCTACGTCAAGCGGCTGCCGCTGGCCACCTACCGCCAGCAGCACCGCGGTGGGGTCGGCGTGATGGGGATGAATCTCAAAGACGACGACTACATCGCCCACCTCCACATCTGCTCGACTCACGACTTCCTGCTCTTCTTCACCAACCGCGGCAAGGTCTACCGGCTCAAGGTCTACGAGCTGCCGGAGGGCTCACGCAACGCCAAAGGCAGCTCGCTCAACAACCTGCTGCCGCTGCGCGAAGGCGAGAAGGTGATGGCGGTGATCCCGACCCGGGACTTCAAGGAGGAGAAATACCTCGCCTTCGTTACCGCCAAGGGCCTGATCAAGAAGACCGAGTTCCTCGCCTACAACACCCCGATCCGCGCCGACGGGATCATCGCGATCAAGGTCCGCGAGGGCGACGAGCTGGTCCAGGTCCGGCTCACCTCGGGCGAGGACGACATCCTCATCGTCTCCCACTCCGGCCACGCCTCCCGCTTCTCCGAGCAGCTGGTGCGGTCGATGGGTCGCGACACCAGCGGCATCAAAGGCATGAACGTCTCCGGCAAGGACAACCGGGTCCTGGCGATGGACATCGCCCGCAACGACACCGAACTCTTCGTCGTCACCGAGAACGGCTACGGCAAGCGCACCCCGGTCGCCGAGTACCCGGTCAAGGGTCGCGGGACCAAAGGCGTGCTGACCGCGAAGCTGACCGAGAAGAAGGGCGGCCTCGCCGGCGCCCTGATCGTCGGCGAGCACCAGGAGCTGCTCTTCATCTCCCAGAACGGCATGGTCCAGCGCACTTCCGTCGGCGGTATCTCCCAGATGGGCCGCTCGACCCAGGGAGTCAAAGTGATGAACATCAAGGACGACGACCGGGTCAGCGCCGTGGCGCTGGTGGTCGAGTCCGAAGCTGAGTCGGATCAGCCCGAGGGTCCGCCGGCCGACGAACTTCCTGCGATTGACGGTGGGCCTGTGGACGGGGACGGCGGGTAAGCCTCGTCTACGCCTAGCACCGGCGGAGCCGGTGCAACGAGGGCGCCGCCTGGCGGCGGCGAGATGTACGCAACGAGTTGTGGAGGCTAGGACGAGGCATACCCACCACCCCCAGGACTCCCGACTTCTAAGCAGCCTGGGGTAAGTACTGCTCCCAAGCAGTCGGGATCTTCGGGCTCGCCACCTGGATAAAGACCGTCGGCGGCGGCGCCTTGGGGGAGTTCTTCGGGTGCATGTGGATCTCGCGGGGGAGGCGGTTGCCCTTGCGGCGGTTGCAGTTCGCGCAGGCCGCCACGATGTTCTCCCAGACCGACTTGCCGCCGCGGCTGCGGGGGATCACGTGGTCGACGGTGAGGCCGGACTTGGTCGAGCCGCAGTACTGGCAGGTCCAGGAGTCGCGGGCGAGGACGGCGCGGCGGGTGATCTTGCGGCGGTGGGCCTCGCGGGGGATCCGCACGTAGTTGACGAGGCGGATCACGTCGGGGCGCTCCATCGTCATGTGCTCGGAATGGAGGGCGCCGGCGCGTTGCTCGAGCAGCTCGGCCTTCTCCTTCAGCAGCAGCACAGCCGCACGTCGCAACGTGCATACGTTGATCGGCTCGTAGGTTGCGTTGAGCACTAGAACCCGTGCCATGTCGGCAGATTGTAGGGGGGTCCACCCCCGGTCACCGCGAGCGCGTCTGCCACCGCCGTTACCCGAGCGGGTAGGAACCCAGGATCCGCACCGATTCGGCCTTGGCGCGGAGTTGCGCGATCGCCTCGGCGACGGGCCCGTCGCTCTCGGCTCCCTCGAGGTCGCAGAAGAACATGTAGCGGCCGAGGCCGCTGCGCAGTGGGCGCGACTCGATGCGGGTGAGGTTGATCTCGCGATCGGAGAACTCGCGCAGGGCGTTGACCAGGGCACCCGGATGGTCTTCGCCCAGCTCTGAGAAGACGAGCGAGGTCTTCCAGCCCTCGCCTTCGGCGGGCGCGGTCCCCGCCGGGGCGATCCAGACGAAGCGGGTGACGTTGTCGGCCTCGTCCTGGATCCCCTCGCGGAGGATCTCGCAGCCGTAGAGCCGCGCCGCGGCGCGGGAGCCGATCGCCGCCCAGGGCCGCACCGACTCGGCCACCATCCGCACCGCCGCCGCGGTGCTGCTGACGCTGCGCAGTTCGACCCCGGCCAGCTGCTCGCGCAGGAAGCGGGCGCACTGGGCCAGCGGCTGCTGGTGCGAGAGAACCGCCTCGATCTCGCCCAGCTCGACCGCCTCGCGCCCGATCAGGTGAGCCCGCACCGCATAGTCGTGCTCGCCGACGATCGTCACCTCCCTGGCCTCGAAGGCGAGGGTGTCGAGGGTGCCCCGGACCGAGCCCTCGATCGAGTTCTCGAAGGGGACCAGGGCGCGGTCGGCCTCGCCCCGTTCGACCGCGAGGATCGCGTCGTGGATCGTCGCCGTCCGCAGCGGCTCGAACTCGCCGCGGGCCGCTTCCCCCAGCGCGTCCTCGGTGAAGGTGCCGGCGGGGCCGAGGTAGGCGATTCGCATCGCGCCCACCGGCCTATTCGAAGACGACGGTGAAGCTGGCTTCGTTGTTTTCGGTGATCTGCTCGCCGGGGACCGGTTCGACCTTGACTTCGAGCGTGACTTCGCCGCTGGGCGGCGGCGTCAGCAGGATCGAGGTGGACCCCGTTTCGGCGGCGCCGATGCTTTCGATGCTGCCCTGCACTTCGGTGCCGCCGAAGGAGACGCTGACGCCGACCCCGTTCTCGGTCGATTCCCCCTGGTTTTCGACGCTGACTTCGACTTCCGGCGCTTCTTCGCCGGAGATCGTCACCACTTCTTCGCCGAGTTCGGTGCCGGCGATGCTGACGCCGGTCAGTTCCAGGCCGTGCACGCCGGGCGTGGCCGCGCCGGTCGAGCCGCTGATGCTGCCGAGGGCTGAGCTGACCGAGCTTTCTTCCAGCCACTTGGTTTCTTCCGGCAGGAAGACGCTCTTCGGCACGTCGCTGCCTTCAATCCCGTTGTTGGCGAGGACGCCGTTGATTTCAGGCCGCACGATCGCGGCGTAGAGGGTGTCGGCGGCGAGCAGCTTGCGCATCTGCCGGGCGATCGACGCGGTTGCCTTGGCAGCGCCGGCGTCGCCGAGCGCGGTCGGCATCTGGTCGGCGATTTCGCCCATCGCGCTGGCCCGCAGCTCGTAGGTCAGCTCCAGCGCGTTCTGGGCCCGTCCCATGTCGCCGGGGGCGCTGAGGCCGTCCACCCGCGAGGCGTAGTTGTCCATGGCGCTGCGGTCGGCGTTGACCTCGGCGGTGAACTCGGTCACCGAGAGGGTGCCGGGGTCGGCGAGCTTGCCGAAGAAGGTCTTGCTGGTCTGGTCGGTCTCTTCGACGATCTGGGTGACGTTGTCGGCGTAGTCGCTGAGGGCGCGGTTGGCGCGGGCGTCGAGGCAGCCCTTGACGCCGAGCACGAGCAGGATCAGGACGATCAGGCCACCGCCCAGGGCGAGCCCGCGCCGCAGCATGATCTGCTGGCGTTCGGGTCGGCGTTGTGGGCGCTCGCGTCGTCGCGAGCCACGTACTGGCGAATCCTCCAAGAACGGCTCTCCAAGCTGGTTGGGTGGCCGGAGAGTATGAAGCCTGGCGGGGTCGGCAAGTCAAGAGAGCCAGCAAACGGTGCCTTTTTCCCAAATTCCGAGGCGCAGGAGAAGCGGCCTCGGAAGCGAAATTCAAGGGGCTTTGGTCGGTTCTCTAGTGCTCAACCGCTTCCTCATCGAGCGCCGCATCGGCAGCGGCGGCTTCGGCGTCGTCTACGAGGCTTGGGACGGCCGCCTCGAGCGCCCGGTCGCGGTCAAGGCGATCGAGCAGCAGGGAGAGGCCGGCCGCCGGGTGCTGCGCGAGGCCCAGGCTGCGGCCCGGCTCAACCACCCCGGCATCGTCACCCTCTATGAGATGGGCGAGGAGGGCGGCAACGCTCTCCTGGTCAGCGAGCTGGTCGAGGGCTCGACCCTGGCCCGCCTCGCCCATACCGGTGAGCTCTCGGACCGCGAGATCGGCGAGATCGGCGCCGACCTCTGCGAGGCCCTCGACCACGCCCACTCGCGCGGCGTCGTCCATCGCGACATCAAGCCCCAGAACGTGCAGGTGACCGAGGGCGACTGCGAGGGGGAGTCGCGGGCAAAGCTGATGGACTTCGGCGTCGCCCACCTCGCCGACGGCGCCTCGCTGACCGCGCCCGGCGACGTCGTCGGCACCCTTGCCTACATGGCCCCCGAGCAGGCCGAGGGCCGCGCGGCGGGCCCCGAGGCCGACGTCTACTCGCTGGCCCTGATGCTCTACGAGTGCTGGAGCGGCGAGAACCCGCACCGGCGCTCCAGCCCGGCGGCGACGGCCCGGGCGATCGGCGCTCGCACCAGGCCGCTGCGCCGGCTGCGCCCCGACCTGCCGCGCGAGCTGACCGCCGAGATCGACGCCTGCCTCGCCGCCCGCCCCAACCATCGGTCCTCGCTGGAGCAGCTGGGGACGGCGATCGAGGACTCGCTCGACCTGCTCGCCGACCAGACCGCGCCGCGCCGCACACACGTCGCCGCCCGTCTCGGCGCTCTTGCCCTCGCCACCGCGCTGGGCGCCTGGCTGGCCCTGGGCCACGGCCTCCTTCTCTAGGATTTTCCGATCGGCGTTCTACGCAATCTCGAGTCCCGGATCGAAGGCCTCGTCGAGGGGGTCTTCAGCCGCGCCTTCAGCTCCGAGGTGCAGCCGGTCGAACTCGCCCGCAAACTGGCGAAGGAAATGGACGCCCACAAGACGGCTTCGGTCGAACGCGTCTACGTGCCGAACGAGTACACGGTCTACCTCTCGACCAAAGACCGGGCCAAGCTCGAAGGCTACGAGCGCTCGCTCGAGCAGGAGCTCTCCGGCTACCTGCTGGAGCACGCCCGCCGCCGCGGCTACGACCTGCTGACCCGGCCGGCGGTCGAGTTCGACACCGACGAGCGCCTGCGGCTGGGGGAGTTCGGGATCCAGGCCCGCCTGGTCAAGCCTCCCGCTCACGAGGGCGAGAGCCCGAAGCAGGGCGAAGAGGGCCACACGATGGTCTACTCGGCCGTCCGCGAGCGCGACCGCAGCCGTCCGAAACGGCCCGAGCAGGCGGTCGGTGCCCTCGTTTCCACGCGCGCCGTCGTCTCGCTCGACGATCGCCGCTACGTGCTCGACGGGCCGCGAGCGACGATCGGCCGCTCGAAGGCGGTTGAGTGCGTGCTCTCCGACCCCAACGTCTCCCGCCGCCACGCCGAGCTGCGGCGGGCGGAGTCGGGCGACTGGCAGATCGTCGACCTCGGCTCGACCAACGGGATCAAGGTCAACGGCCGCCGCGTCGCCTCGACCAGGCTCTCTCCGGGGGACCAGGTGACCGTCGGCACGACCACCTTCCTCTTCGACATCGAGCAGTGACGGGCGCTGGCCGTAATCTGCTGGGCGCGTGGCCTATGACCCGATATCTGTTGCGCTGAAGTTCGGCTTCCTGGCCGTCCTCTACCTGTTCCTGCTCGTGATCGCGCGCAGCGCGATGAAGGACCTGCGGCGGACCGTCTCGCCGGCCCCGGACGCGACCGGGTTCCACGCCGTCCCGGCCTACGCCGAGTCGCCGCGCGGCAGTGACTCCTGGCTGGTCGCCGAGCGCGGCGGCGGCCTCGAAGCCGACCAGCGCTTCGACCTGATCGGCGGCCTCTCGATCGGGCGCTCGAAGGACTGCGACGTGCAGATCGACGACCGCTACGCATCCAGCCTCCACGCCCGCGTCTTCGAACGCGGCGGTCGCACCTTCGTCGAGGACATGAGCTCGACCAACGGCACCCTGCTCAACGGCGCCACCTTGAAGGGAGAGGCGGAGCTGATCGACGGCGACACGGTCCAGATCGGCGACACGGTGTTCAGGCTCGAGGCCTCATGACGCTGCGGATCGACGACCAGGCGACGCGCACCGACACCGGGCGCCAGCGCAACGCCAACGAGGACTCGTTCTTCACCCGGGCGCCGCTGTTCGTCGTCGCCGACGGGATGGGTGGGGCGCAGGCGGGCGAGGTCGCCTCCAAGACCGCCGCCGAGTCCTTCGACACCGAGCTGCCCGCGGGGCCGCCGGAGCGGGTCCTGGAGGAGACGATCGAGGCCGCCAACCGGACGATCCACGAGCACGCCGGCAAGGACCCCGACCTGGCCGGGATGGGGACGACGATCACCGCCGCGATCGTCGACCTCGAGTCCGAGGAGGTGGCGATCGGCCATGTCGGCGACAGTCGCGCCTACCGCTTGCGAGGTGCCAGGTTCGAGCGCCTCACCCGCGACCACTCGCTGGTCGAGGAGATGCGGCGCAAGGGCCAGCTCACCGACGCCCAGGCCGAGGACCACCCGCAGCGCTCGATCATCACCCGCGCCCTCGGCCCCGAACCCGAGGTCGAGGTTGACCTGCAGACCGTGCCCGCCCAGGCAGGCGACGTCTTCCTGATCTGCTCCGACGGCCTGACGACGATGCTCGGCGACGAGCAGATCGGCCAGCTGCTGGCCCGGGCGACCTCGATGCAGTCGGCGGTCCGCGCCCTGGTCGACGAAGCCAACCGAGCCGGCGGCCGCGACAACATCACCGTCGTCGCCTTCCGCCTCGGCGACGCCGCCGCCGCAGTGCCCGTCGCGCCCGAGGGCGCGACCCTGATCGGCTCTGCGGCCGAGGAGGCAGGGCTGACCGCGACCGAGGTGCGCCGCCGCGCCGCCGCGGAGGCGGCCAGGAAGCGCCGCGAGGCGCTCGCCGGCGCCAAGCCGCGACGACGCCTGCGCACCGCCGCCAAGGCGCTGGCGGTCCTGCTCGTGCTCGCTGCCCTCGCCTTCGGCGCCTGGTACGGCAACCGCCAGGTCTGGTTCCTCGGCACCGACGGCGCCGGCCGGGTCGCCCTCTACCGCGGTGTCCCCTACGAACTGCCCTTCGGGATCAAGCTCTACGACGAGCGCTACGCGAGCCCGATCCAGACCGACGCGCTGCCGCCCCGGCGCCGCGACGCGGTCACCGGTCACGACCTGCGCTCGCGCGAGGACGCCGTCTCCTTGATCGAAGACATCCAGAAGAGCCAGGGGGTTCCTTGAGCTCCGCCAGGAACCGGGAGCTGACCGCCCTAGTTCCGGTCGCCATCCTCCTCACGGCCGGGTTCGCGGCCGTCTTCGCCCAGGAGAACACCCGCCTCGACAACCTCAGCCTGATCTACGGGGCCTACTTCCTGGCGGTCTGCGTGGCGACCCACATCTACCTGCGGATCCGCCTTCCCGACGCCGACCCCTATCTCTTCCCGCTGGTCGCCCTGCTGACCGCGTTCGGGCTGGTGATGATCTACCGGATCGACGCCACCCTGGCCCGCGACCAGGCCAACTGGTTCGTGCTCGGGCTGGTGCTGTTCGCGCTGACGATCCAGTTCCTGCGCGACTACGAGGTGCTGGAGCGCTACCGCTACACGATCGCCGCGGTCGGCCTGCTGTTGTTGCTGGCGCCGCGCCTGCCGGGGATCGGCCAGCAGGTCAACGGCGCCTACCTCGGGGTCAAGATCGGGCCGCTCGCCTTCCAGCCGGCCGAGTTCTCGAAGATCGCGATCGTCGTCTTCCTCGCCAGCTACCTGCGCGAGAACCGCGAGGTGCTGATCGTCGGCGCCCGGCGCGTGCTCGGGGTGACGCTGCCGCCGTTGAAGCACTTCGGGCCGATGCTGGTCGTCTGGGGCGCCTCGATGTTCATGCTCGTCTTCATCCGCGACCTCGGCAGCTCGCTGATGTTCTTCGCCGCCTTCCTCGCCCTGCTCTACGTGGCGACCGGCCGCTTCTCCTTCGTCGTCATCGGCATGGCGATGTTCGCCGCCGGCGCCTGGTTCTTCGCCTCGACCGTGCCCCACGTCCACGACCGGGTCGAGGTCTGGCTGCACCCCTACACGGACCCGACCGGCAACGGGTACCAGATCCTGCAGTCGATCTTCGCCCAGGCCGACGGCGGCCTCTTCGGCAAAGGCTTCGGGCAGGGGCTGATCACGATCCCCGGCACCCACGCGGCGCTGCTGCCGGCGGCCCAGACCGACACGATCTACTCGCTGATCGTCAACGAGCTGGGGCTGTTCGGCGCCTGCGCGGTCATCCTCATCTACCTGCTGATCGCCGCCCGCGGCTTCAAGATCGCCCTGCTCGCCCGCGACGGCTTCTCGAAGCTGCTGGCGACCGGGCTGACCGCGGTCTTCTCGATCCAGGCCTTCGTGATCATTGGCGGTGTCACCCGGGTGATCCCGCTGACCGGCGTCACCCTGCCCTTCATCAGCTACGGCGGCAGCTCGATCGT
Source organism: Solirubrobacterales bacterium (assembly GCA_036513995.1). Lineage (GTDB taxonomy): Bacteria > Actinomycetota > Thermoleophilia > Solirubrobacterales > 70-9 > VAYN01. The sequence continues at coordinate 14,305 of DATBXZ010000197.1, forward strand.
CGCCAACTTCGTGCTGCTGGCGCTGCTGCTGCTGATCTCCGACCGGGCCCGGCGTGAGGCGGCCGAGCCGCGCGGGCGAGCACTTTCGCTGGGGGACGCGTGAACCGCCAGATCGTCAAATTGTTCGGCTTCATCGTCGTCCTCTTCGCGATCCTGGTCGGCTTCACGTCCTACTGGTCGGTCTTCGACGCCAAGGCGCTGAAGGAACAGGAAGCGAACAAACGGCCGCTGCTGGAGCAGCAGCAGATCCGCCGCGGCCGCATCCTCGCCGCCGACGGCACCGTGATCGCCAAGTCGGTGGCGAAGGGGAGGGGGGACTCGCTGCGCTTCGTCCGCCGCTACCCCGAAGGCGCTCTCTACGGGCATCCGATCGGCTACAGCTTCGTGCGCCAGGGCGACAGCGAATTCGAGCAGTTCCACAACGACCGGCTGGTCGGCAACGAATCCGAATTCAGCTCGATCCTCGATGAGCTGCGCGGGCGCAGCCAGGAAGGCGACGACATCGTCACCAACCTCGACCCGGAAGCGCAGCGGACCGCGCTGGCGGACCTGGAGGAAGCCGGCTTCGGCGCCGTCGTCGCGATCGAACCGAGCACGGGGGCGGTCAAGGTGATGGCCTCGAACAAGCCCTACGACCCTAACCGCGTGCCCTACGAACTCTCGAAGCTGAACCGCAACGTGATCGAAACGCCGCTGCTGAACCGGGCCACGCAGGGCCTCTACCCGCCGGGCTCGACCTTCAAGGTGGTGACCGCCGCAGCGGGGCTGGAGAGCGAAACGATCACGCCGGAAACGACGATCGACGCGCCGGGGACCCTGGAAGTAGAAGGGACGCCGCTGCAGAACGACTTCGACGAGAGCTTCGGCCCGATCTCCCTCGACACCGCGCTGACCAACTCGGTCAACACCTGGTTCGGCCAGCTCGGCCAGCAGCTCGGCAACGAGAAACTGTTCGAAACGATGGAAAAGTTCGGCTTCAACGCCAAACCGCCGATCGACCTGCCCGAAGAAGAGCTCGAAGCGAGCGGCGTCTACGACTTCGAAAAGGAAAAGCTGCTGCACCGCAAGGACGCG
>DATBXZ010000198.1:0-2359 GCA_036513995.1 Solirubrobacterales bacterium
GGGATGCCCCTCCGGGAGCCTCCCCATCTGTTGCGACCGGAGGGGCATCCCCATCGCCCCTCCACCGCTCCCGAGCGGCCCTGTCTGCGATCTCGGCGACTTCAGCGCCGTAGTAGCGCGGATGCGGAACGAAGTTCTGGAGGATCACCTCCTGCAGGTGGCCGTGGCGCTCATGCAATCGCGCCAGCGCTTCCAGCGATTCGACGCGGTCGTCCTCGGTCTCGCCGATCCCGACCAGGATCCCGCTCGTGAACGGGATCTTCAGCTCGCCGGCGGCCTCGATCGTCGCCAGCCGCTGCGCCGGGTGCTTGGTCGGCGAGCCGGCGTGGACGGTCTCCATCAGCCGCTCGGAGATCGACTCCAGCATCAGCCCCTGGGAAGCCGTGACCTCGCGCAGGCGCGCCAGATCGCCCTTGTCGAGCACGCCCAGGTTCGTGTGCGGCAGCATCCCCCGCTCCAGCGCCCGCTCGCAGGCCCAGACGACGTAGGAGGTGAAGTCCCCGTGACCCCACTCGGCCAGGCGCGCCGCGACCTCGGGGTTGACCTCCGGCCGCTCGCCGGTCAGCACCAGCAGCTCCTTGGTGTTGCGTTTGACCGCCTCGTCGAGCAGTCGCTCGACCTTCTCCGGCGCGTGGATGTGCGCCCCGTGCGTGGCAAACGCGCAGTACTTGCAGTAGCACTGGCAGGTGCGGGAAAGAGAGAGCGTGTAGTTGCGGGAGAAGGTGACCCTTCGCACGCCGCTCAAGCTACTGCAACCGCCGGGCCGGCCTGGCCCGGCGGTTCACCGGCACTTCTCAGCTGTCGGTCTCGGGCTTCGGCTCGGCTTTGGGCGCGGGCTTCGCCGCGGCCTTGGGCTTAACCCGCTCCGGCGGTTCGGTCGGGGCGGCACCGCCGGGCTCGAGCACGAACTTGAAGACGGCGGCGGCGAGCAGGGCGCCGACGATCGGGCCGGCCAGGTAGGGCCAGACACCGTCGAAGCCGCCGAAGTCGTTGCCGACCAGGGCGGGGCCGAACCAGCGGGCCGGGTTGAAGGCGCCGCCGGTCAGCGGGCCGCCGACCATGACGATGAAGCCCAGCGTGGTGCCGATCGCCAGCGGTGCCCAGTCCTTCAGGCTCTTCTTCGAGTAAACCGCGGCGAGGATGACGAGGACAAGGCAGAAGGTGCCGATCCCCTCGACGATGGAGCCGGGAAAGGCGCCACTGAGGAGGCCGCTGACTTCGGCGGCCCCGTAGTGCGTCGCTCGACCCTCGTCGAGCAGCAGGCCCTTGGTCAGCAGCGCGCCGAGGACGGCCCCGGAGAACTGGGCGAGCATGTAGATGGCACCGTCGAGCGGCTTGATCCGTTTGATGACCATCGCGGCGAGCGTCACCGCGGGGTTGAAGTGACCGCCACTGACGACGCCGAACATGACGATCAATCCGAACAGCAGGAATGCGTGGACGAGCCCGATGACCGCGAAGTCGGAGCCAAACTGAGCCTGGCTTCCGGTCGACACGAAAAGTACGACGACGCTGGTGATGAAAAAGACCAGCAAAAGCGTGCCGATCAACTCAGCGAGATATGCGGCTAGACCTCTCTCCTGCACTCTTTCCCTCCTCGATCCCGTGATCAGGTAAGCGGCGGCAGTCTACTCATATTTGCTCAATGGATTAGGTTGGCGCCCTCATGAGACGTGCTGTCGCGCTGCTGGCGGCCGTCCTTCTGCTCGCCGGCGTCGCCGGCTGCGGTGGGAACGGTGCGGAACCGGGCGTGCCGAAAGGCGCGGCACTCGTGCTCGATTTCACTCCGAATGCGGTCCACTCCGGGATCTACGCGGCGCAGGGCGAGGGTTTCTACGCCGACGCCGGGGTCGACCTGAAGATCCACCAGCCCGGCGAATCGACCGACGCGCCGAAGCTGCTGGCGGCGGGGCGCACCGATTTCGCGATCCTCGACATCCACGATCTCGGGATCGCCCGCGAGAAGGGCCTCGACCTGGTCGGGGTGATGCCGATCGTCCAGCGCCCGCTGGCGGCGGTGATCGCCCACGGCGGCGACGGCGTGCGCAGCCCTCGCGACCTCGAGGGGCGCACGGTCGGCGTCACCGGCCTGCCCTCCGACGAAGCGGTGGTCGACTCCGAGGTCAGCGCCGACGGCGGCGACCCGGCCAAGGTCGACGAGGTGACTATCGGCTTCAACGCCGTCTCCTCGCTGGCCGCCGGCAAGGTCGACGCCGCGACCGGGTTTTGGAACGCCGAGGGCGTGGCGCTGCAGCGCCAGGGCATCCCCATCCACGTCTTCAAGGTCAACCGCTACGGCGCCCCGCCCTACCCCGAGCTGATCCTCACCACCTCCCGCAAGACCCTCGACGACGACCCC
>DATBXZ010000199.1:0-12884 GCA_036513995.1 Solirubrobacterales bacterium
GCGGGCGTGAAATGCGCGAGCGTGAAGTCGAAGTCAGCCTTCTGCGGAAGCTCATTCTCTTCATGGCGTCTTGTTTTTCCTCGATGAAGGCACTGATAGAGGGGACCGGCCCCGGAACGGGACGTAGCCAATGCTCGTCAGCCTGCCTGCTGCGTAGAAACCCGCTTTTGACACTAGCGAAGAAATCGCCATCTTGGCGGTCGCCAGAGGGGGTCGGGAGGCGCCGGCGGGATCGATTCGCTCGCTCATCGATTCGTAAACACGCCTGGCGGCGAGGAGGACCACCAAAGGTCCGAACCTCCTACTCGTCGGGTCTCAGCGAGGCGCGCAGGCGGAGTGCCAGCTCCAACTCGACGCGGCGGGCACCGATCGGATGGCCGAGGCGCTCCTCCGCTGTGCGCAGACGATTGGCCACTGTCTGCTCATGGACGCCGAGGGTCGCCGCCGCCGAGGCGGCATTGTGCCCGGCGGCGAAGTAGGCGGCGATCGTCTCGCGGATCCGCAGGGAGGTAGCGGAGTCGTCGCCGATCGCGCCGAGCTCGCGCTCGACGAAGCGGCGGGCTTCCTCCTCGTTCTCGGAGGCGATCGCCTCGACCGCGACATCGGCGTAGCGGGTCAGGGTCGAGGTTCCGGAGGGTGCGAACATCCGGGCGCGCTGGGCCTGGCGGTGGGTGGCACGAAAGCCGCGGGCGCCGAATTCCTGCAGCCCGACGGCGAGCCCGGCGCCGGCGGCCGGCTCGAAGGTCTCTATCGCCCGCAGCTCGCCCGGCTCGAAGGGCTGGCGGCCCGAGATCCATCCCCACCAGGTGCGCTCGAGTGGGGCGACCAGGAGGAGCGGCCGGGCGAGTCGCGTGGCCAGGTCGCGGGCGGCCGTGTCGCCTCCCGGCCCCCAGGCCAGCAGGCCGAGGTGGTGCTGTTCGAGGTCGAGGTCGAGCTGGGAGGCCGCCTGCGGATCCCCTTCGAACAGGTCCCTAATTGCGTGGAGGCGGCGTTGCTCCCCGTTTCTGACCGCCTGCTCGAGCTCACGCTGGTAGATATCGGCGACGTAGTCGCTGAGCAGCCCCGCGTAGCGAAAGAAGTACTCCGAGCCTCGCTTGAGCAGCTCTTGTCGCTCCTGCGTTTCGTTGGCCGAGGCCTCGACGAGATCGAGCCATCTCTCCCAGAGGCTCATTTGGCAAACCCGATAGCCATTCAGCAACACCTTCAAATCGCCCACTTTCGCCGCTGTCTGCACTCCGGCGGCATCGACTTCGGGGCAGTGCTCGGGGAGGACACCGCGCCGGAAGCCACTGAGTTGGGTGCGCACGCTTGCGCGGGTGAACCGACTGATCTCCTCCCACTCGAAAAAGGTCTCCACCATCCAGGTTGGGACCGATGTATGCAGCCGCTCGAGAATCGAGGTGACGAGCGGGTCGAGATCCGCCTCAAGCGCCGCGGCGAGGCGGTCGAATTCGCTCACCCCCCTACGTTAACTGGCCTCCCGTTGCCCTTGAAGAGGGCTGGATCCATCTCCGCGCCGCGGGTCGGGCGAGTCAAAGGGTGCTGGCGCCGGGGAGTGGCTTTGGAGTGCGGGGCGCGTGGAGATGGGGCTGCGAATCGAATTCGCAGCCCTGTCCGCAGCCCCAAAATTCCTTGCCGGCCCCTCCCATCCCCCCGCAGTCACATGTGAACGTGTTGCAATGGTCATGCTTTCTTTGACTTTTCGGTATATGAATCGGCACAAATGGCACCTAGGCTCGCCTTCCAGTCCACCGCTCGGGAGGGGTCCAGGGTGTTGAAGAAACGTGTCGCGTCTCTGCTCGCCGTCGCCGCGATCGGCCTCGTCGGCGCAGCCGGCGGCGCCTCAGCGCAGCCGATCAGCATCCCAACCAGCGTCCAGACCTCGGCGGCCTGCAGCCCCGGCTACGTCCACGCGGTACTGCCCGACGGATCGAAATGTCTGCACTCGGGCGAGTACTGCTCGCACAAACCCGGGTACGCGGAGCCCTATAGGCAGGCCGGGTTCAGGTGCGACGCGGAAGGGCGATTGGTGGAGCGGTAGGGGAATTGCATCAACTAAAGGAGGAGGGCCACGATGGCACAGCAAGTCAGGATCGAATGCATCAACAAGACCCCGCGACAGGATCCGCATTTGCGGATCGAAAACGTAGGGGGCGTCAACAGTGACGGGAATCGCTGGACGATAAGTGAGAACGAAGCGATCGTTGCGATCGAAAACGGGACCTACAGCTTTTACGTCAATGTCAACGGCCGTGTGGTCAACGTGATCGTCGCCACGCACGAAGGCCGTAAGTACCTGAAGACGGAAGCTGATGGCCTGCAGCCAAACAACCTGCTCTCGCTGCCCGAGTGCCCATGAGTCCGGCGATGAACGAGCTGCAGAATCGACTCAGTAGCACTGCGAAAGTGGCCGCTGATCAATCTGGTTTGGTCCCAGACGTCTCCGCAATGGACTATCTCGGTGCCCTGGTCAACCAGGCGGCCGAGACCCTGGGACCGGATGGATCAGAGACGGACATTGCTCGTGCCGAAGACTCTTTTCAGCGTCTGGCGCAAGAGGTCGCCGCCGAGCTGGGGCCTACTGCACCGGCCGGCGTTGGAGTCGGAGAGGGGGCGGGTGAGGCGCTTGCCGCTGAGCCGATCAAGGTGACGGGACCCCAGATCGAGGCGCTTCTCGGTCGTCTTTGCCCCGGCTTCTTTCCCTGGTGCTGATGGCCGGGGCATCCGACAAGACCAAGGCATTTGACTACGCCCAGGAAGCCACCAAGCAGGTGTTGACCCTGGCGACCGCGGTCGTGACGATTACGGTGAGCTTCCTCAAAGACATCGTCTCCGCGGCGCCCGGCGACGCTAGAACGCTTCTCTATATCGCCTGGGGTCTTTTCACGCTTTCGATCCTTGGCGGGATAGCGACCCTGTACAACCTCACGGGCCATGTCGGCGAAGCCGAGACCAGTAGCGAGGGAATCAATGTTTTCGGTATCAGACTTTTTTCCGGGCTTCAGCTGATCTCCTTCGTGCTGGCCATTGCCTGCGTCGTCTACTTCGGTGCGCGGGCATTCACTTGACCAAAAAGTTCACCTAGCCAATGACCGCCATCGTTATCGTAATCGTCAATTTCCTTGTCGCAGGCGCACTATGTGTGTCGATCGTCCGGTTCTGGCGCGAGAGTAGGCTGGGAGCCGAGTCGGTTCGCCGGCTTGCGGCACTGAGCTCCGCGCTCACCCTCGCGATCGTCGTCATCATTTACTCTGGCGAGTTCCGCCACCAAACACTTCTCGCGCTCGGTGAACTCGGAGCAAGCAAGGGCCTACACGAAGCGGCCGTCGATGTCCTCACGCGCTTCGACAACATCTGCACCGACGTCGCCAATGCGATCAACAATGTGCTCGGTGCGGAACCCGTGGGCTTCCGACCTTTCCCCCCGATTTGGCCGGCGGTCATCTTGGGTTTGGGGTATCTGATCCGGTTCGTCATTTACCGCTTTCACACTAGAAAGAGAAATACCGAAGCGGCGTTGAGCGGGGCTGTGTATTGGAGTCACATCACTACCTACGTAATGGTGCTGGCATTCCTGATCGTCATCAGTGGTGCAGATCCATCAGTCCTGGTGCCAGTGTCACTGATTGCGCTTGGCGCAATCATCGTCAGCGTCAAGCTCCTCATCGAGGACTTTGGGAAAGTCCTGGGCGCGGTGGCGAAGACACTCTGGACTGAAGTCTCTCGTGCCGCTGGGTGGATTGCTTATATCGCCACTGAAGTAGCAGGATTCGTGCGAGAGGCTTTGACTTATGCAAGCAAGGCTTACCTTCAGCACATCAGGAAGCCACTCGAAAGAGCCATCGAAGCGGTCGACAACCGGAACGACAAAACGCGGACAGACATCGAGAGGCGTTTGGCTAGGCAAAATACTCGGCACGAAAAACGTTTTGGCGAGTCTCCTGTCAGCGATGACGAGTTGCCTAAAACATAGTTGCTCGGCACAGCTCACACCTGCCATACGAGTTCACTCAAGAACGCGAACAAGCGCTACCAACCAAGCCTCGTTATCAGCATGCCTCCGAGGAATCGGTGGCCCAACGCTCTCGATATGCATCACGAAAGTCTGGATCGGCGCAAAGGCAGCGCTCTGTCCTGCCGCGCTGCCTCGGCCAGACCTGCTCGCCGCCGCGCAGGACGTCGTAGCGGGCCTGTGTCTCTGCAGGGCGCAGCTCCCGGAGTGCTGGCACCCGGTCGACAATCAGCCAAGCCGCGAGCATGATCCCCGCAAGCGCCGACTGGTGGGCGAGTGGCACCGAGACCTCTGCGGCCCGATCGGCGGCATTGCCGTGCTCGATCAGCATTCCGGCGCAGACGGCGTCGCGATAGAGGTTCTCGATCGGGAGTACTGCCAGCTCCTGCAGCGGCTCGGGCGGCAGTCCGTAGCGCTCGATCAGGTCCTCGAGTAGCGAGCGCTCGCCCCATTTCGGTGCGTCCTCGGGAAGCGGCAGCCGGCCGGTAGGTTGGATCTGGTCCGCCGGAAGTGGCTGACCGACTGGCGTTTTTGAACCCAGATAGCGCAAGACGCGAAGCTCGCTCTCCCCGAGGGCCTCGGAGATCATCACGCTCTGGCTTGGGCGGGCGTGTTTCGGCCAGCCCAGGCAGGCGAGACACGGCTCCTCGCCGAAATGCTGGTGGCGCGAAACACCGATGTCCTGTGGCTGGGTCCAAGCGTTGAAGATCTCCCGAGGGAGGCCTGCCTGGAGCTCGATCCTGCCCTGCTTGCTGTCGAGGGCGGAGACCACCGTCTCCTGCCCTGGTCCGCTGCGCTCGCTCTCGCCCCAGCGCTCGCTGAGCGGTTCGACCTCGACGGAGCTCGCCTCCAGGGCCCGCTCCACGAGCTCGCTCTTCGGCGTGCCGACATCGGCTGCGATGCTGAGCAGGTAACGCTGAAGGTTCCCCTCGTCGAGGCTCTCGTGGTCGACGGCGACAATCTTGCCGCTCAATGGCAGCTCGCGGAGCGCCGCAATGAAGGCCTGGCCGATCGCCCCGCAGCCCGCTAGGTGGATCTCGCCGAGCTCGATCAAATCCGGCAGCGTCGGGATATCGGTTGGCTCCCCGAGGGTCAGGAGGTTGATCTCAAATGGCTCAGCCTCAATGCGGCCGTGGGGGAGGAGGTCGGCGAACAGGGCGCGGAAGAGCTCACCGACCCCGATCGCCGCTGCCGCCATTGCCGCCAGCGGGTTGGCGCTGTCGCTCGCCGCCTCGTCCCCATCAAGCGCAATGTTCCAGTCTTTGGCGCGGACAGTGACCCGCTCTGCAGTTGCCTCGCCGCCTCGCCAGGACAGGGTGCTGGCCGGACCGGGGGGAGGGCCGAAGGTACAGCCGGCGTTGATCGAGCGGGCGAGTGTGACCGCCTCCTCCCTCAGCGCCTCTGGCGCGTCGAGGCTGAGGCGCGGATAGAGGCGCGCCCCGAGGTTTGCAGCAAGGAGATACCCGGCACGCTGGCCGGGGTCCTCAGCCGCGGCCTCGTCAATCTCGAGCAACAACGAATGCCCACTCAGTCGCTCGCCAAGCTCAGATTCTCCGATTCCACTGAGAAGCGGGCCGGCCGCGTTTTGGATCCGGGTGAGAAAGGGCGGCAGGCTCATGTCAGCTTCACCTTCACTTTCCAGCGCCGGCGGCGCCAGACGCCGTCAGCGCTGAGCTGATTGACCGACCAGCGCCGCGGGCGCATCGGCCCCGTGGCGAAATAAGGGACGACGATGCTGAGTCCGCCGGGAAGGCGGATCAGCGCCAGTTCGTCGTCGGCGATTGAGTGATAAGCGCGATCGGGGTGGGCGTGGATCTGCCCGGCCAGAACCTCGTCTGCCGCGTAGCACTCCTGGTTGAGGGCGAAGATCGCCTCGCCTTTGATCTTGACGAGGAGACCGTGGGGGCTCTTGTAGCAGGTTTGCTCGGGTACCAGGGCCCGCCGAAAGGCCACTTCGGTGCCGTCGTCACTGACCTTCCCACTCAGGGCCACGAACACCTCTGCCCCCTCCTGACCCTGGGTGCGCATGATCTCCATGCATTCTTCGGCGAGCCCTCGGGGGAAGTGGAAGCGCCGGGCATCGATCAGGGGGGAGGCGGCGTTCATTGATTTTGGGCGAAGGCCGCCTGAAGCTCCGGCGGCAGTTGGCCGACCGGAATCTGCTGGGGAGCCTGGAGCTGTGCCTGTGCCGCAGCGACCAGCGCCTCGGGGTCCTCCTGGCGTATCTCAATCCCGATCTGCGCCGCGCCGCCCCCGATCGGGATCAGCTGGGCGCTGAAGTTGAGGCCACTGACGGTGCGCACCGCGCGACGCCAAAGAAGATCGCAAAGGCGACCGAGGCTGCCGAAGCCTTGGTCGCGGTAGAGCAGCCAGTCATCGCCGTCGTGCTCGAAGTGGGAGTGATACTCACGCGTGCCGGGCTTGCAAAGAAAGACGCGTCCGGTTTCGGGGTGTCCGTTGACGAAGAGATCCAGCGGCGCCCCGCCCTCGAGCACGGTGCCGAAGTCGATCGCGCGGACTCTCGGGACGTAGAGCCATTTGCCGGTGATCGGGTCGATGACGCGGACCGAGGGCGCCCAAATGTCGAAGTTCTCGAAGCAGAAGCGGATGGCGAGGGGGATCGCGGGCAGGTCCGGTACTGGACCGGCGGGCAGGCGGGCGGTGAAGGCGACGTCCACGTGTAAACCGTCACGACCGAGCAGGATCCAGCCGCGCTCGCGGTAGAGCTCGGCGTTGTTCTCCCAGTCGGCGAGCTGACGATCGAGCTTCGCCGATGAGATCGCCGGGTCTACCAGTACCGGGGGCTCTGGCGGCATCTCCTCCCCGGGGCCCGCGAGGGCGACGGCGACCTCGCCGCCGCCACCCTCATCGGGATCCAGGAAGAGCGTCGCCCCGTCGGCGATTCCGGCCTCTCCGATGCTCAGGCCGGGATCGATAGCGCCGCCGCCGTCCGCGAATCGCAGCGTCCACTCTTTCGGCTTCGGGTGCGGGATTTTCGCCTCGTCGAGGGCTTTCTTGACCAGGTGCTTGACCTCTTGGTTGGGATTCACGGTGACGCCGACTCGCGCGCCGGAGACGACGACCGTGACTGTGATTTTGTGGCCTCCTGCCATCTCGCCTTTGCCTTTCCTCGCTTCTTGATCCATCTGCCGTACAGCAGATTTCTTGCTTACACTGCCTCTAATTGTAGCAGTTAGAGCTACTAACGCAGTTTTTTCGCGTAAACTACGCTATCAGCGTCCCGATAAGCTACTGTGGGGGCCATGAACAACTACCAGCGGGCAGAATCCCTCATTCGGCCAGGGTCAGGCCCATGGGCGCGGATCTTCGGCAATACTCCACCTGTGATGGTCGATAGGGACGACCGACGGGGTGCTGACCGGGCTTCGATGCTGCTGTCCTTCAGCGGTCAAAATGCTCGCTCCTTTCGCGACCGCTTCGAGCTCTCGATGCTGGGGACCAGGCTCTCCGAGCCCTGGGTCCCGCGCAAGATCGACTGGCGTGAGGAAGGCCGGCAGATCGACGTGCTGCCTTGCGCTGGGATCTTCGGGGCGAATGCGTCGGGCAAGTCGAGCCTGCTGAAGGCGATGAGCGACATGCGTCGCTTGGTGCTGACCTCTTTCAGCGCTTCGCCCGACCGCGCGATGGACACCCATCCTTTTCTTCTAGGTCCTGATGGGGGGAAAGAGCCGACCGAATACGCAGTCGAGTTGGTACTCGATGGGATCAAGCACGACTACGGCTTTGTGATCGACGCCGATGGCGTGCGCACCGAGTGGGCCCGCAGCTACCCGCGCGGGCGCGCGGTGACGCTGCTCGAGCGGGTCGGAGAGGAGGTCCACCTGGGGACCGAGCTGCGCGGAAAAGGAAGGGCGGCGCTTGAAATCATGCGGCCCAATGCGCTCTTTCTCTCGACCGCTGCGACCGCCAACCATCCGCATTTCCTGCCCCTCTACCGGTGGTTTCGCCGCAACCTGACATTCGCCGACGTCGAGAGCCGCACGATGCGCCAGGTAATCACTGCTGAGATGCTCGAGGGAGAGCGCCGAGCTCAGGTTCTCGCGCTGTTGCGCGAAGCCGACCTCGGGATCAGCGATGTCAGTAAGCGCGCTTTGGACCCCGAGTACCGCGAGAACTTGCGCAAGGTGATCGACATCTTCTGGGAGGAGGCTGAGCCGGTTGATCTCGACGACCTCGGCGTAAAGGATTTCGAAGTCGGACTAAAGCATCGAGCTGTCGGCCGCGGGGAAGTCGAACTTCCTGAAGAGGATGAGTCCCGCGGGACGCTGATTTGGTTCGGGCTCGTCGGGTTGATCAGCGAGGCCCTGCGGGAAGGGTCGGTCCTGCTCGCCGATGAGCTCGAGGCAAGCCTTCACCCGGCCCTCGTCGACGTGATCGTCGAGCTCTTCCAAGCCGAGCGGACCAATCCGCGCCGCGCCCAGCTGATCTTCAATACCCATCATGTACGGCTGCTGGGTGGGTCAGGACAGCGCACTCTCGGCCGCGATCAGGTTTGGTTCACCGAGAAGGACGATGACGGGGCCAGTTACTTGCACTCGCTCGCCGACGCTTCGCCACGACGCGAAGAGTCGATCGCGAGCGGCTATGAAATGGGCCGCTACGGCGGCCTGCCAATCTTCTCGGCGCAGCGGCTGATGGAAACCGCTGAGCCGGTCGGCGCACCCGAGGAATAGTGCCCGCCCCGCGCCGCAGGGCTCAGCCCCCGCGGCGCTCGTTGCTGGTCTTCGCGGAGGGCGCCGTCACAGAGGAGGGGTACATACTGTTCTGGAAGCGGCGCCTGCGCCGCAGCGTCCTCCTCGACCTCCATCACTTTCACGGCACCCCGATGTCGCTGGTCGAAGCGGCGGTCGCCGAGAAGGAAAGGGAGGAGCGGGAGCAAAAGCGGCGGCGAGGACGTGCCCACGATGAGTATTGGTGCGTCTTCGACATCGACGAGCACCCACACCTCGAGGAGGCGGTCGACCTCGCCCACCGCAACGACATCCATTTGGCTATCTCGTCCCCGTGCGTCGAGGTCTGGTTCCTGCTCCATCTCGTCGACCAGCGGGCCTTCCTCGATCGCGATACTGCCAAGCGCATGTCCAAGGCGGCACTTGGCTGTGGCAAGGAGCTCACTCCGGAGGCGCTGGAGCTGATGGCCGAGCATTGCGATACGGCGAGTGCTCGTGCCCGGGCCCTCGAAGACAAGCATCGCGGCGATGGCACTCCCTCCCCGGGGAATCCGAGTAGCGGCGTCTGGCGGCTGATCGACGCGATGCAGATGGCGAGGCCAGACTCATAGTCGCGGAAAGCGGGCGACAACGCGGCGCCTGACGTGAGCGCAGGAGACTGAGGAGCGCTGCCTGCCTACTGTCGCGTTGACGCTCTTAGCCCCGGACGGTATTCACGAACCAATCAAGCGAAAGGCAGCCTGCCCGTTTCGACACCAGTCGGCGGCGACGTTGATTAGGGTCTCGCCCTCGGTCCAGCCGGCCACCTGTGTGGTGTCAAGGCCAGGCTGGACCGCGAAGATCGTGGTGTTGATGGGCGGCGGGTTGCTCGCCAGCTGTCCGAGCAGGTTTGGCATCCGTTCACCCGGATCGTGGAGGACCTTGAAGTAGGTCGTGCGACGCGTCCGCCGGCTCTCGAGCTCGGCCCAGAGCCGAGCTGCCGGGTCGGCCCAGCGGGCGCTACGCGCCGCCTGACTCAGGACCTCGTCGATATCGCCGAGCTGGCGTCGCGGCTGATCTTTTTTCGCCGCCTTGCAGTGCACGAAGCTGACTGCGATCTGGTCCTGGTCGAGGCCGGCGAGGCCAATCAGGTCGCAGAGCTCGCCGGTGCCGTGATCGGTGAGGATCACCTCGCAGCGCGCTTCGAGCAGTTCCCGCATCTTCGTGTGCAGGTTGACGAGTCCCTGCCGCGGGTCTTTTGCCTCGGCACGGATATCGGCACCTTCCCAGTCCTGGACGCTCAACAGGCTCGGCTCCACCGCACGGTGGGGCGAGCTCGGCTGGTCGAGGAGGCGGCCTTGAACGGCGCTGCCGTCGGTGAAGAGCAGGATCGGGGGAAAGGCCGCGAGCGCTTCTGCGATCGTGATCACCTCGCCGGTGCGGGGGTCGGCCGCGATCAGACTGCCCTCGCTGTCTTCGAACTTGCCCGAAGCGTGTTGCACCCCGGCCCAGAGGGTGACTTCATCGCGGGCGAGGGTCAGCTTCATCTCGGTCGCGGAGACCGGCTCGGCGACGAGCTCGAGTTCGTGCGCGTGGACCGGGGTCCCATCCTGGAGAATCGGCACCCCGTCCTCGATCATCGTGTGCTCGAAAAATGCGACCAGCACTCGCACAGCGGGGAACTCGTCGAACTGGGTAGCCACGGTGATCGAGGGCATCCGCGGCAAGCCGCGTGTTTCTTTGGAGGCGCTCGTCAGATCATCGGCCCGGCGTTTGCACCAACGCTGAAACTCGAGCAGGCTCCGGGTCGACTCGGGCTCCCAGATCTTTGCTTTCTGAACCGAGAAGCCGAAGGTCCCATGGCCGCCGCCTCCGGCCATCCCATGACCGAGCGAGCGACCGCGCAGGCGGTCCTCGGTGAGCGCGTTCTCGACCCGCGGGCCGGCGGTCTGCTCATATGCCGCTCCGGTCATCCGGGTCGGGCGCATGCCAATCGAAAACCAGGAGTCGGGCGCGATCTCCCAGGCGAGGCGGCGAAGGGCCTCGGCGTCAATCGGCGCCGCCGCGAGCGCCCCGATCGCATCCTTCAGGTCGCGCAGGCAGGGCGGGATGTCGGAGGTGATGAAGAGCTTCCCCCGCTCTTTGATTAGGCAGGCAAGGTGGAGCTCGAAGGTCCAGGCGTCGAGGATTTCGTCGTCGAGCCAGCGCGGGCGCTGCGGGTGCTGCGTGACCAGGGCGAGCAGGTCGGCCTCGTGGCTGTGGAAGCGCCAGACCACATCGGCGGCGCCGATCCGGGTGGGCGTGACGTCGAGGTCGATCTGCTCGGGGTCGACTTGAAAGATCCTCGCCGAGCGGCCGGGGCACACCGCCAGCGGTGGGATCCGCAGCGACGCCGGTTCCCAGATGCCCTGGTTGACGAACCCGCGCACCTGGCGCTCCTCCTCGATCATTCCGTCGACGAGGTCGGGCAGGAGCTCCTGCCAGCTTCGGTCTTCGCGGTAAAGGACGTCGGTCTCCTGATCGACGTCCTCGGGCACCGCCAGCAGCTCGGGCTGGGCCGCGAGCCCGGGCCGCGAGAGGCGGCCGATGAACTGCAGGGTCGGCGCCAGGGTCTTGTGCGGCTCGTGATAGGCGGCGATCCGCAACTGCGGCATGTCAAAGCCCTCGGTCAGCGAGCCGACGCAAACGATCCCGTCCAGAGTGCCGAGACGGACCTTGCTGAAGATCTTCTGCAGCGCCGGCCAGCTGGTTTTGGCGATCACAAGGCCGAGCTTTGGGCCGACGTCGCGGTAGAGCTCGACCAGCTCTTTGGCGTGATCGACCCGGCCGGCCCGCGCGATCAGGCGGCTGCCCGCCTCCACGTGGACTTCGGCCTCGAGCCGTTTGGCGGCCGCCTCGGCGAGGGCGCGGTCCTTCTCCTGGCCGACGTCCGGTTGCACCGGGTGAAAGTTGACCGGCATGTAGACCCCCTCGGCGATCGCCCGGTCGAGCGGGTAGGAGTAGACGATCTCGCCGGGAATCCGGCGGCGGTCGCGGCGAAAGGGTGTGGCGGTGACGAAGACCATCGGCGCTCCGCAGGCTTCCAGCAGCGAGCGCCAGGCCGCTGCGGGAGCATGATGGCCCTCATCGACCAGGACCAGGTCGAAGAGGTCCGAATCGGGTGGCGTGACGTTCGTGAACTCCGCGCTGACGCCATGCACCGTCGCGACGACCACGTCGGCATCGTGGGCTTCGAGCCACGTCTTGCTCTTCGCCTTGCCTTTGACGACCATTACCTCGGGCTCGCCGACATCGTGAGGGAGGGCGCCGTGTGTTTTCAGCCCGTGCAGCGTCGTGAATGCTTCGGCGAGCTGCTCGCGGACGACCCTCGAGGGAGCGACGACGAGCACCCGCTTGGCGCGCGCCAAGAAGGGCGCCGCGCTCAGCACCAGCGTCTTGCCGACCCCGGTCGGCAAGACCACCTGGGCCGGCTCCTCGCTCACAGTCCAGTGGGCGCCGAGCGCCCAGATCGCCCCGCGCTGGGCATCGCGCAGGGTGTCGTCCTCGGCCCCGACCAAGCCGACCGTGAGCTTCCCGGCCTGCTTTCGGAAGAACTCGCTGTTGGCCATCGCTGGCTGGATGCCTCCTTTGGCCACTCGCAGAGGCCTACGGGGCCCCGCTGACGACCTTATGGATCGCGTCGATCAGAGGTCCGCGACGAAGTAGGTATCGAGCCGCGCCTCTTGACGGAAAGCAGCGCTGAAGTTGCCCGGTTCTTCTGCTCCTGGGCACCGCGGATGCCGACACTGGGGAAAAGACGCTCCTGCTGCCAGGCGCTGGGGTCTTGGGTCTCAGGCATGGGTGGTCACCGCTTTCCCCACGAGACCAAAATCTGCGTAATTCGAGACAACACAAGCGGTAGCTATCGCCAAGACACGCAGCTTCATCGGATCCCCCGCTAGACGACTGGTGGCGCAACCCTATCCGAAGGAGGGTTGATTGGTCCAGCAGCATAAAATGGTTCCAGCGATAATCCCGACGATGGCTGAGGAGCCCGATTTCGAGCTTGGGGCAGCGGGCGCCAGCGGGCGGCGCGAGTATGAGCGGCGGCGGACGGCTCGGGAAGCCAGGACACGGGCGCGCCACCCGCACATCGGCGGACTGCTGCTGGCGCTGCAGAGCACGCCCGAGCACGAGAAGGCCTGGGCGACCGGAGCGGCGGG
>DATBXZ010000200.1:0-6391 GCA_036513995.1 Solirubrobacterales bacterium
GGCGGCCGCGGCGGACTGGCGGCCGGAAGACGACTCGCGGCGCGGCGCGGGCTGGCTGCCCGACCCGGAATCGCCGTCGGCCAGCTTCGCTACCAGCTCGGCCCGCGGCAGCATCCGGTAGCGCTCGATCCCGGCCTCGGCGGCCAGCGAGTGCAACTCGCCCAGGTGCTTGTTCTCCAGCTCGGCCTTGGTCATCGCAGCGGCAGGTTATTCAACCCGCCGCGGCGGGGTCGATGCCCTCCAAGGCAGCCGCCTCCGTCCAGGCCTCGGCCTCCGCCTTGACCTGGCGCCGCGACCAGCCCAGCTCGGCCCCGAGCACCTCAGCGATCGGCCCGACCGAGTCGGCGCCGCGCAGCTGCGGCGCCGCGAGGATCCCCAGCCGGGTGCGGCGCAACAGCACGTCGGCGACACAGCGGGCCTGCTCGCGACGGGCGGCAATCGCCACCTCGGCCAGCAGGTCGGGGCGGCCGGGGACGATCGGCGCGGCCAGCTTCGGATCCTCCCAGGCGAGCTCGAGGACGGCACGCGAAGCATGCCCGTAGCGGAAGGCGAGCTGGGCCAGCGAGTCCTCGCTGACGCCCTCCGGGGCCTTCAGGTCCGCCGCCCGCGCCTCCATCCCGAGCGGGATCTCGGCCGTGTGACAGGGTGCCTCGCGGCCCTCGCGCTCGACCAGGCGATCGACGGTCTGCTTCGCCATCCGTCGCCAGGTGGTCAGCTTGCCACCGGTGATCGTCAGCATCCCCGAAGAAGTCTCGTACAGCTCCGCCTTGCGGGAGATGTCGACCGACTTGCGCGGATCGCCGCTGGAGATCAGCGGCCGCACCCCGGCGTAGGCGCCGACCAGATCCGACTGCGAGAGCGAGGTGCCGAAGAACTCGTTGGCCGCGTCCAGCAGGTAGCCGATGTCATCCGCGGCCGGATTCGGGTGGGCGGTGTCGCCGTCGTAGTCGTTGTCGGTGGTGCCGATCAGGGTGCGGCCGTACCAGGGCAGCGAGAAGATCATCCGCCCCTCCCCCGCCGGGACGATGCAGGCGGCCTGGCCCATCGGCAGGTCGGTCGCGTCGAGGATCAGGTGGGTGCCGCGGCTGGGGGCGATTCGCGGCACATCCTCCTCGTCGACCGTCTCCTCGGGCCGGATCCGGTCGGCGAAGACGCCGGTCGCGTTGACGACGTGGTCGGCGCCGACCTCGAGGCGCTCGCCCGACCCGGCCTCCTCGAAGGCGACGCCGGTGGCCCTGCCGTCGACGGCGAGCACCTCGGTCACGTTGGCGCCGTTCAGCATCACCGCGCCGAAGCGCTCGGCCTCGCCGAGCACGGTCAGGACCAGGCGCACGTCGTCGGTCTGGCAGTCATAGAAGAGATAGGCGTCCTTGGGGTCGCGGGCGGCCAGGGCCGGGACCAGTTCCAGCACCTCCTTGCGGTCGATCGTGCGGTGGCGGTCGGGCGACCAGTAGAAGTCCTCGTCCTCTTCCTTGGAGGCGCGCAGCTCGCGGCGGCTGCGACCGACCCGGGTCGTCGCCATCACGTCGTACATGTTCAGCCCGAGGCCGAGTTTGCGGTCGCGCCGCTCCTCGCCCAGGGCGGCGACCAGGAACGGGGTCGGGTAGACGAGGTGCGGCGCCAGCTGGACCATCAGCTGGCGCTCCAGCAGCGCCTCGCGGACCAGGCCGAGGTCGAAGTTCTGCAGGTAGCGGAGGCCGCCGTGGACCATCTTCGAGGAGCGGCTGGAGGTGCCGACCGCGTAGTCGCCGCGCTCCACCAGGGCGACCGAGTAGCCGCGCGAGGCGGCGTCGAGGGCGACGCCGGCGCCGGTGATGCCACCGCCGATGACGACGACCTCGAAGTGCCGGCCGGCGATCGCCTCGATTGCGGCGGTGCGGGTCAGCATGGCGTGCCTGCGTGTCGCCGCGAAGTCATCAGTCGAGGAAGGCGACGGTTGCGGTCGCGGGTCGCTCCGGCACGGGTCGCTCCTGGCGCGGCTGGCCGAGGTGGAGCAGGCCGACGAAGCGCTCGCTCTCCGGCAGGCCGACCGCGGCCCGTCCCGCCTGCTCGCGCAGCAGGCCGGGGCTGCGCCAGTAGCCGGCGAGGCCGCGGGCATGGGCGGCGAGCAGGACGATGTAGGAGGCGACGGCGGTCGAGTGCAGGTCCTCCTCGCTCTGGGCCGGGTCGTCGTCGAGCACGGAGGAGACGACGACCAGGGTCGGGCAGCGGTCGAGCTTGGCCGCGCCCTCCGGGCCCGCCGCCTCCTTCAGCCGCGCCAGCGAGCCGGGGCCGACGACGCGGAAGCGCCAGGGCACGGTGAGGTGGTGGTTGGGCGCCCAGTTGGCCAGCTCGAGCAGCTCCTCGAGCTGTTCCCGCGGCACCGGCTCCGGCCCGAAGGCCTTGTGCGTGCGGCGGCTGCGTATCGCCGTCTCGACGTCCATCGCCCGAGGGTATAGGCCCGCCTCCCGAACTAGAGGCCGTAGCGCTGGCGCATCCAGAGCTTGCGAGCGCCGAGGCCGGCCGCGAACAGTAGACCGCCGCCGAGCAGGCCGAGCACGATCGCGCCGGCGGGACTGCTCGAGTCGCTTTCGGCCGACTCATCCGACGCCGACGCTCCGGAGGTGGGGGACCCCTTCCTCTCTCGCTCCGCGGGGGGAACGCCGGTGGCTGACGCCCCGGGGGTGGATTTGCCCGGGGAGCGCAAAACGTTCGGGAGGGGTCCCCCACCTCCGCTCTCAGGAGCGGCTGGGGAAGCGGACGAGACTCCCGGGGCGCCCGAGGAGCCCGTGGCCGGAGGGATCGAGGCCGGCGGGGTGGTCGGGGTGCCTGGGACGACGCCGCCGGTCGCGGCGCTGTCTTGAGCTGGCTTGGGTTCGCGGGCGGGCACCGGGACCGGGTAGTAGTCGCCGGCAGCCGCGACCAGTACCTGTCCGGTGACCCAGACCGGGGTCTGGTCGCTGGACTTGGAGTAGCGGTAGTGGCCGTCCTGCTCTTGCTGGTGGGCCAGGTAGTCGGGGGCGCTGACGCCGCCGCGGCGGAAGGAGCCGGGGTCGCCGCCGGCGGCGAGGATGCCCTGGGTCGCCCAGGCGGTCGACTGGGTGTTGACCGCGCCGTTGCCGCCGAGTGGGAAGCCGCCGCCGGAGCGCTGCGCCTGGCGCAGGTAGGAGAGGCCGCGGCCGACTGCCTTGGAGTTCGGGGAGAGCGCCTGCATCGCGGCGCCGGTGCCGTCGGCCGTGCTCGGCGAGCCGGGAACGTCGCCCCAGCCACCGTCGTCGTTCTGGACTTCGCGCAGCCAGGAGAGCGAGCGGTCGAGGCCGCCGGTGGCACCGGCGGCACGCAGGGCGATGATCGCGAAGGCGGTCGAGCCGGGCCAGCCTTCGTAGGAGCCGTCGTCGCGGCGCTTGGCGAGCAGTCGCGAGACGAGGTTGGTGCCGGCGAACTTGCGGGGGTCGACGCCGGCGCCCTCGAGGGCGAGGATCGTGCGGGCGAGGTCGCCGGGGCTCTTCAGCTCGCCGACGGCGCCGCGGAGGAAGTCGACCGCGGTGCGATCGCGGCTGGAAGCGACGTCGAGGGGATTGCGACCGGCCGCCTCCAGCCCCAGCATCGCCCAGCCGGTCATCTCGGCGCCGGAGTCGTCCCCGGGCGAGGAGCCGAAGCCGCCGTCGCCGTTCTGCACCGAGGCCAGCCAGCCGGCGGCGCGGTTGACGTCGGAGGCACCGGCGCGGGCGGGCGCCAGCGCCGCGAGCGCGAGGCTGACGAGCAGCAGGGCGACGATGCCGCCAGCGCGCAGGGCCGGGGTCAGCGGCCCGGGCCCGGCCGTGGCTCCCGCGGACCCACCTCCCCTGCCCCACTCGAAGCGCTCGCGGAAGCGGATCAGCATCCGCACCATCGCCGGCCCGGCGACGAGCGCGAGCACCACGTTGCCGCCGACGTGGGCGATTTCGAACGGCACCGCCCGCGCCTCGAGCAGGGCGAAGTAGTGCCAGGACAGGTCCCCTCCGTAGGTCGCCATCAGGGAGAAGTTGAGCAGAGCGCCGTAGGCGATGCCGGCGAAGCCGCAGACGGCGGCGAGACCGAGCCGGCCGACGTTGCGCCCGCCCAGGGCCAGGGCGGCGCCGAGGATGCCGCAGAGACCCCAGCCCACCATCTGCCACGGGGTCCACGGGCCCTGCCCGAACCAGAAGTTGGAGACCAGCGCCGCGAGGGCGCCGACGACGAACCCGGGGGCGCCGCCGAGCGCGTAGCCGGCGAAGATGACGATGTCGGTGGTCGGCTTGATGTTGGGGAAGGCGGCGAGGGCGATGCGCCCGGCGATCGCCAGCGCCGCCAGCGCGGCGACGAGGGCGACCACCTGCGAGGGCGGGCGCGAGCGCTCGTACCAGGCGAAGCCGGCGACGATGACCGCGCCGAGGATCAGGAAGCTGGTCAGCTCCCAGCTCATCCGCCCCCCCTCTCGCCGCCGAGCGCGGCGGCGCCCTGCTCGGGGGTGACGATGCCGGGCAGGTCGAGGACGCGGGCGACCTCGGTGGCGAAGTACCAGCCGCCGGAGAGGACCTCGGCCGCGGGGCCGTCGGCGATCACAACGCCGGCGCCGAGCAGGACGACGCGCTCGGCGAACTCGGAGGCGAACTCGACGTCGTGGGTGGCGACGACGACGCCGGCACCACGGCCGGCGATGGCGCCGATCAGCTCCACCAGCTCGTCTTTGCGGGCGCGGTCCATGCCCCGCGTCGGCTCGTCGAGGGCAACCAAGCCCGGCAGGTCCTCGCCCTCCATCTGCCCCGCCAGGGCAATCGCCAGGGCCAGGCGCTGACGCTCGCCGCCGGAGAGATCGCGCGGGTCGGCGTCGACCGCGTGCTCGAGACCGACGACCCGCAGCGCCGCCCTCCCCGCAGCGCCCGGCAGTTCGTCGCCGACCCGCTCCCGAACCAGGTAGTCGCTCGGGTTCTGCGTCAGCAGGGCGATCCCCCCGGGGGCCTCGACCTTGCCGCGGACCGGGGCGATCAGAGCGGCGGCGGTCTTCAGCAACGTGCTCTTGCCGGCGCCGTTGCGACCCATCAGCGCCACCCGTTCGCCGCGACCCAACTCGAGGTCGATACCGCGGATGACGTCATGCGGCTCGTCGCCTCGGGCGAGCTCGACCCAGAGGGCGCGGGCCCCTAGCGCGGGACCGGAGGTGGCACCCACCCCCTCCTCTCTCAACTTGCTCGGGTGGGGAGCTTGCGGCTGGCCGTCGGTTGACGCGAGGATTTGGCGGGCTTGGCGGACGCCGGTGGGGAGCGGAGAGATCCCGGCGAGGGAGAAGAGGCGAGCCGCAGGGGTGGATAGAGCCGGATCGGCAACCTGGGACCAGGAGAGGAAGTCGCCGGGGGAGCCGTCGAAGGCGATGGTGCCCGCATCCATGGCGACGACGCGGTCGGCGGCGGCGAGGCAGCGCTCCAAGCGATGTTCGGCGAGGAGGACGGCCACGCCCCACTCCTCGTTGAGCCGGCGCAGGAGCCAGATCAACTCGTCGCCGGCGACCGGGTCGAGTTGGGAGGTGGGCTCGTCGAGGAGGACGAGGCTGGGGCGGGTGACGAGGGCGGCGGCGAGGGCCACACGCTGGAGCTCTCCCCCCGAGAGCGTGTCGACGGTGCGATCGAGCAGATGCGGGATGGCGAGGGCGAGGGCGACCTCCTCCACCGCCCTGGCGCGCGCGGCCGGCGAGTCGCCACGCATCTCCAAAGGCAGCTCGACCTCGGCGGCGACGGTGGTGGAGACGACCTGGGTCTCGGGGTCCTGGGCGACGTAGCCCACCGCCGCCGCGAGCTCGCCCGGGCCGGACTCGATCGCGTCGAGGCCGGCGACGGTGACGGCACCCTCGATCTCGCCGCCGTGGAAGTGCGGGACGAGGCCGCAGGCGGCTTTGAGCAGGGTCGACTTGCCGGAGGCGGAGCGGCCGGCGAGGAGGACGAACTCGCCCGGGGCGATCTCCAGGGAGACGCCAGCGAGGGCCGGCCGGGGAGCGCGCTGGTAGGCGTAGCTCAGCACCTCGATCGCCAGCGCCGGCGCTACGCCGCGGCGGATCGCCAGCTCAGACACCGGAGCCCCCCAGGGGGACGGCGGCCGGGCGGACGGGATTGCGCTTCGGCTTGCGACGGAACGGAGCCAGGCCGCCGAGGACGAGCAGGGCCGAGAGGGCGACGGTGGCCGGGCCGATGCCGAGCTGGACCGTCGGGTAGGCGTGGAAGTCGTCGGCACCGAGGGCCTTGGCGACGATCGCCGCGGCCAGCACCAGGGCGCCGGCGAGATAGAAGCGACCGTCGAATCGCGAGCCAAGCTTGGAGCGACGCGTCGGCGCTTCGAGGCTGTAGCCGCGCAGCTCCAGGGTCGCGGCGACGTCGACGGCGCGGTCGAGCGAGCCGGCGAG
>DATBXZ010000201.1:0-2548 GCA_036513995.1 Solirubrobacterales bacterium
CGCGCTCGAAGGTGAGGCCGGCATCGGCCTCAACGACGTCACCCTGACCCGCCGTCCCCACGACCGGGTCGCCGAGTTGAGCTACCGGCTCTCCGGCGAGGAGGTCGGCCACGTCCGCTGCGACGGGCTCGTCGCCGCCACTCCGGTCGGCTCGACCGGCTACAACCTCGCCAACCAGGGGCCGATCCTGGCCTGGGGAGTGAAGGGGTACGCGGTCAGCTACATCGCCCCGCACTCGCTCACCGCCCGCGCCCTGGTCGTCGCCCCCGGCGACGTCCTCCACGTCGGCAACGCCGCCGGTCGCGAGCCGGTCGAAGTCGCGGTCGACGGCGCCCACCTGACTGACCTGGCCGCCGGGGCGGCGCTGGAGGTGCGCTTCACCGAGGGGGTCGGCCGCCTCGCCCAGCTGCCGGGGACGAGCTTCTACCAGCGGATCCGCGAGAAGTTCGGTCACCTGGCCGTCTGAAGAGCCGACGCTCGCGTTTCTTTAGGGTTGCCGCCATGGAGCGCAAATGGTGGACCCTTCTCCTCGTCTCGATCGCGACGTTCATGCTGCTGCTCGACGTCACCGTCGTCAACGTCGCCCTGCCGGACATCCAGCGTGAACTGCACGCCAGCCTCTCCAGCCTGCAGTGGGTCGTCGACGCCTACTCGCTGACCCTCGCCGCCTTCCTGCTCACCGCCGGCTCGCTGGGCGACCGGCTCGGGCGCCGGCGCGTCTTCACGATCGGTTTCGGGGTCTTCACCTTCGCCTCGTTCCTCTGCGGCATCGCCAACGACCCGACCCTGCTCAATCTGGCCAGGGGCCTGCAGGGGGTCGGCGGCGCCGGCATGTTCGCGACCTCGCTGGCCCTGATCGGCCAGGAGTTCCACGGCAAAGACCGGGCGACGGCGTTCGGTGTCTGGGGCGCGGTTGTCGGCGGCGCGGTCGCGGTCGGGCCGCTGGTCGGCGGGATCGTCACCGAGAGCTTCGGCTGGGAGTGGATCTTCTTCCTCAACGTCCCGATCGGGATCGGGGCGATGGTCCTGACCGAGCGCAAGATCGTCAACGTCTTCGCCAAAGACCCGGAACCGGTCGACGTCCCCGGCCTCGTCACCTTCTCGCTCGCCCTCTTCCTGCTGATCTTCGGGCTGATCCGGGGCAACCCCGAGGGCTGGGACAGCACCCTGATCCTCGCTTGCCTGATCGGTGCCGCGGTGCTGCTGGCGGCGTTTATCGCGATCGAGCGTCACAGCGACCACCCGATGCTCGACCTCACCCTGTTCCGCAAACCCGCCTTCAACGGCGTTTCGGCGGTCGCCTTCGGCCTCTCGGCGGGGATGTTCGCGATGTTCCTCTACCTGACCATCTACATGCAGGGGGTGCTCGACTTCTCGCCGCTGGAGGCGGGGCTGCGCTTCCTGCCGCTGACCGTGCTCGGCTTCATCGTCGCGCCGATCTCCGGGATGCTCTCGAACAAGATCCCGATCCGCGTCCTGCTCGGCACCGGGCTCGCCGTGGTCGGAGTCGGCCTGTTGCTGATGCACGGCGTCTCGCCCAGTTCGGAGTGGACAACGCTGCTGCTCGGCTTCCTCGTCGCCGGCATCGGCATCGGGATCACCAACCCCGGCATCGGCCAGGCGGCGATCGCGGTGGTGCCGGTGGAGAAATCCGGGATGGGATCGGGCATCAACACCACCTTCCGCCAGGTCGGGATCGCCACCGGGGTCGCCGGGCTGGGCGCCGTCTTCCAGTCGCGGGTCGACTCGAAGCTGGCCGAACTGCTGCCGCACGCGCCGGCTGGCCTCGGCGAAGTGGTGGCCTCGGGCGGCTCCCGTGCCGTGGCTGCGCTGCCGCTGCCGCCGGCGATCCACGCCAAAGCCGTCCACGCTTCCGACGTCGCCTTCGTCAGCGCCTTCAACGAGATCATCCTGATCGCCGCGATCCTCTCCTTCGTCGGCGCCGCCCTCGGCTTCGCCCTGGTCCGCTCCCGGGACTTCGTGCAGCACGCCGGGCCGCCCGAGCCCGCTGGCTGAGCCCGCATCCAGCGGCAAACGGGGGAGAGTCGGTCCGCCTTCGTTGCTACACAGACCTGATGCTGCGTGAGCTGAGAATCGAGAACCTGCTCCTGATCGAGCGGGCCGAACTGAGGCTCGGCGAGGGGCTGAACGCGATCACCGGGGAGACGGGAGCGGGGAAGACGGTTTTGGCGCACTCGCTCGACCTGCTGATGGGCGGCAAGGCCAAAGGGAACATCGTCCGGCCCGGGACGGAGGAGGCCTGGGTCGAGGGAGTCTTCGACCTGCCCGCGGGCCTGCTGGAGGAGCCGGAGATGGCGGAGCTGGCCGAGCGGCTGCCGGCGGGAGCCGCGGAGGTCGTGCTGGGGCGGCGGGTCTCTGCCAGCGGGCGGACCAGCGCCTTCCTCGCCGGGCGCGCGGCGACGGCGGCCGACCTGAAGCTGCTCGGTGGCCGGTTGCTCGCCTTCTTCGGGCAGCACGAGCACCGCCGGCTGACCATCTCCTCGGCGCAGCTGGAGGTCTTGGACGGCTTCGCCGGGACCGAGCACCT